>DJAM01000018.1 GCA_002429595.1 Coxiellaceae bacterium UBA6002 | reverse complement strand
GAAGGATGGATTCCCGCCTTCGCGGGAATGACAGCTGTGCAGAAATGACAGCCGTACAAGAATGACAGCTGAGCAGAAATGACAGTTCACACTTTGCGGCTAGTCCAGCAAATAACAAATCCCAAAAAACTCCTATAATTCTAATTGTATTGGCTAGTTTTTAAGGAGAACCAAATTGAAAAATAATTTCCGTAAAATAAGCAATTTTGTTCTGCTCACAGCTGCTTTGACGCTTGCTAATCCCTATACCGTATTAGCAAAAAGCTCCTCTTCTTCTAATCAGATCAAACCCGCAGGCTCTAACGTGTTTGTATTTGAACCGAGAAGCTTGCGTTGGACAGTTTATGGCTCAAATGGCAAAGTCATTCGGTCAGGAAAAGCGGTTGGCGGTCAAAGGTATTGCCATGACGTAAGAAGATCATGCTATACACCAGTAGGAACTTTTAGAGTTTATAGCAAACAGGGCCCCAACTATAGGTCTACTAAATTCCCGTTACCTCATGGCGGCGCTCCTATGCCTTATGCCATGTTTTTCCGTGGTGGTTTTGCGATTCATGGCTCTAATCAAATGCCAAATCACAATGCCAGCCATGGCTGCATAAGAGTGTATCCTTCTGATGCTAGATGGCTAAGCCAAAATGCGTTATCAGTAGGCTCAAGAGTGGTCATCAAGGGTTACTAAGATTAGGCCTAGGGGTTACTTAGCTTTTCTTTTTGAAAAGTCTCAATAACACTAGGCCAATTACACTGGCACTAACCACTAATGCTGAATTAGAAAAGTGCCTTATTTTGACAAACCTAGTTTCATCTGGCTTTATTTCTATATATCCAATCGGAATCGCCGTGACGCCAGCGCCTCCTCCTATTCCTTCGCTATCCGGATCGTTTTTTTTGCCAAATCCATAACCAAACCCCATCCTCACTTTAGCAACACTAATCACGGTGGTATCATCTTGAGTCACCGGGTCACCAAAAATTAATTTTGATCCCAAGCCAAATTGCGTCAGGAGCGGTTCAATGCGTGCAGCCAGTTCGTCCTTTGTCATAAGATTACCTATCTTTAAACATCCTGTTTTAAGAATAGTATGGATTGTCTTGATAACAATGATGGGAACTTACAATGCGTATGGCGCTTCGAACTTTACAGTAATCAACGAATACAATTATTCCGCAGTGGTTGCCCAATCACGTCATGATATTATGAGCCTCATTAAGCAATTACAACCTTACCAAAATACTTCAACTTATTTAGATCAAGTCATTATTCAAGCAACTAATTTTTTTCTAAATAGACCCTACATAGGAGTCGGTGCGGAAGGTGAAGGTGACTGGTCTCCTTATGATTTCAATCAACGCGGCTATCCACATATCCAGCAGGATCCTGTGTATCGAACCGACAGTTTTGTTTGTAATACTTTTGTGCAAACTGTGTTAGCACTGCTTCATGCCAATAACTTGTCTGATTTTGAAAAAAGTTATTTAACCATTAGCTATGGGACAGCTGGCATCGGTCCATCTAACATCTTTTTTTATAACCGTAACAACTTCACCAGCATTGACTTTAATCCAGTCAATCAGCGCAATGGTATTTTGCAAGATGTCACCGACACCAGTGTTTTTAGCAACTATGTTAAAACCAATACCACTCTGATTGATCGGCAAGCATGGTTTAATCAAAAATTTTCGCCTGGGATGATCAGTAAATCAGTGCGAGTGCTACATGCTAGCGACGGCCCTGCGATGGTGCGTCGCGCTCAAAATAATTATCCTCAGCCGTTTCATCAATTCCCAATCGTCAAGTCAGTCATAACTTACATACCAAAAAGTGTCTTGGTATTGGCTAAATATTCACCAAGTGGTGAATTAATGTATCATGGCAATGAAGCTCTGATTCAAAAGCTTCCGACACCTGCGGTGGTGGAAATTGTACGTGATCCTAGGCGCTGGACTGTAAATGGTAAACTTGTCTCAGATTTACAAGGTACCAACATAGATATTTCACATTTAGGTTTTATTCACAAAGCCTATTTCAAACAAAATCAACTTATCTACCATCGGGTTTCTTGTCAGGAGATTAATGGTCAAAAAATTTGCACCAATGAACCTATCTATTGTCAGCAGCCTGGCGGTTGTACCCGGATCATGTTCGACCATGCAACGGACGCTTACACTGCTGGTTGTTTTTATCCCAACGAGGATAAAAAAGTTGCTTGTAATCGGGTCACGTCCTTACCGCTTGGCGATTACTTAGCGAGCTTTAATTGGGGACATTATATTTATATGGATGATCAATCTTTGTTGGGGATTCATGTGGAAAAGATTAATGATGTAGCGCCTTGGCGACGTTTTAAATAGCACTGTCATTCTTGCGCTACTGTCATTCCCGCCTGCGCGGGAATGACAGTAGTACGCGCGGGAATGACAGATAGCAAAGTTAAAAGAATTAATTTATCATCTACCAAACTTCAAAACGCCTCAATGAAAGGGAATTTCATGAAAAAATTAATCCTGGCGCTTAGCCTTATTTCTTTGGGTTGCTCAACAGCTGGCCAAGCAAATGATAGACTCAATGTT
>DJAM01000027.1 GCA_002429595.1 Coxiellaceae bacterium UBA6002 | reverse complement strand
GCCACCAGCTTGTACAGATGGTGCAGCCATAACAGCAGCAGCTGCTGATACGCCAAATTTGTCTTCCATCGCTTTTACTAATTCAACAACGTCAATTACACTCATTTCAGAGATTGCATTTAAGATATCGTCTTTAGAAATGGCCATTATTAAGAACTCCTAATAAATAATCTGATTAAACTTTTATCTAAGCAGCCTGTTTTTGATCACGAACTGCCGCCACTGTACGCACGAGCATCGCATATGGTTCTGCCATTGTGCGTACCAATTTGGTAATTGGCGCTTGCATAACTGACATTAACATAGAGATTGCTTGATCTCGGGTCGGCAACTGAGCCACCGCTTCAAGCTGTTGAGCTGGCAGTAATTTACCACCCAACGCCAACGCACGGACTTCAAATTTTTCATGAACTTTAACAAAGTCACGAACCAAACGAGCTGCTGCACCCGGGTCTTCTAGCGAGAACATTAAAACCACTGGACCTACTAGTGCTTCATTCAAGCAAGCAAATTCAGTGTTTTCTAACGCACGAGAAGCCAAGTTGTTTGGCACAACACGCATATAAACGCTGTTTTTACGTGCATTTGCTCTCAAACCATTCAACTGAGTAACAGTTAAACCGCGATAGTAAGCAGCTAAAACCGACATTGATTTTGATGCAATGCCAGATACTTCCGCTACGATCGCTTTTTTATCATCTAAATTTAATGGCATTTATTACCTCCACTACCATTGTGGTGACCAATTCAGAGCAAACCCTGAAACGGTGACACCGTCTGCGCAGGCTATAATATTAAGCGCTTACCACGCACCTGCGGTCTTCGACGGTCAGGTAGTGATTACTCTACTTCCTGCCGCGAACCTTAAATACCTTTTGTCCCCTCTCCCCCTTGCAGGAGAGGATCAGGGTGAGAGATTTTTTAAAATTCCCCCCTCACCCCAGCCCTCTCCCCCATTTCTGGGGGAGAGGGAGGCATGAATTAAACGTCTAAGCTTGATAGATCAACTATCAAACCAGGTCCCATTGTTGTAGAAATGGTGACCTTTTTTAAATAAGTACCTTTAGAAGTGCTAGGTTTATTCTTTTTAAGATCTACCAACAAGGCTTCTAAGTTTTCTTTTAATGAGTTAACAGGAAAATCAATTTTCCCAATTGAACAATGAATAATACCGGCTTTGTCAGTTCGATAACGAACCTGACCACCCTTGGCATTTTTAACTGCTGCCGCCACATCTGGGGTTACAGTTCCAACTTTAGGATTGGGCATCAAACCTTTAGGACCCAATATCTGCCCCAATTGACCCACTAATCGCATCGCATCTGGTGTAGCGATTAAAACGTCAAAATCGACCTCACCGCCTTTGATGGATTCTGCAAGGTCTTCGAAGCCAACTTTGTCCGCTCCAGCTTGCGTCGCCAAATCTGCATTCTGGCCTTGCGCAAAGACGGCTACCCGTACTTCACGACCAGTCCCATGAGGAAGCACCTTTGAACTGCGGACTACTTGATCTGATTTCCGTGGATCCACGCCAAGATTTACTGCAACATCGACACTTTCTTTGGTTTTTTTGAATTTTGCGCCAGGAAGTTCTTGAAGGAGTTGAAAAGCCTCTTCTACATTATAGACCTTTCCTGCTTGAATTTTTTCATTTATGTGCTTTTGTCTTTTAGAAATAGCCATTTTATTCCTCCACCACTTCGATGCCAGCACTGCGCGCTGTGCCAGCTATGGTACGAACAGCAGCATCGATATCAGCTGCGGTGAGATCTGGCATTTTGATTTTCACGATCTCTTCTAATTGAGCACGTGTAATTTTGGCAACTTTGTCTGTATTTGGCCTTGAACTTCCTTTAGGTAATCCAAGAACCTTCTTCAGCAATACAGATGCTGGCGGGCTTTTCATGATGAAAGTAAATGATCGATCACCATAAACAGTAATAACAACAGGCAATATTAAGCCTTTTTCAACGTTTTGAGTCTGAGCATTAAACTGCTTACAAAACTCCATAATATTTACACCATGTTGGCCTAAAGCAGGACCAACTGGCGGACTAGGCTTGGCATCACCTGCAGGAATCTGCAGCTTGATTTGCGCCGTGACTTTTTTTGCCATCTTTCGCTCCTCGTGGGTACAAACGCCTTGCGGCTCCCCTAATTAAAACTAGCCTGCTATTGCAAGCCCCTCTTAAAACTAACTTTTCTCGACTTGACTAAACTCAAGTTCCACAGGTGTCGATCGGCCAAAAATAAGAACAGAAACGCGCAAACGACTCTTCTCATAATTGACATCTTCAACCACACCATTGAAGTCTGCGAACGGACCATCGATAACTCTGACCACTTCGCCTGGCTCGAACAATGTTTTTGGCTTAGGTTTAGCAACGCCTTCTTTAACACGCTGCAGAATTCGGTCAGCCTCGTCATTGGTAATGGGGGTTGGTTTTAAATCACCACCAACGAATCCCAACACATATCGATTGGCTACGTTAATACTTTTCACTAAATGCCAGGTTTCATCGTTCATGTTCATTTTGACCAAGACATAACCCGGGAAGAAACGACGCTCACTAGTTTTTTTCTGGCCGCCTTTCATTTCAACGACCTCTTCAGTAGGAACGACAATTTCACCAAAGTTTTCTTCCATCTGCATGACGCGGATACGCTCACGCAGCAAATCGACCACTCTATTTTCGAACCCAGAGCGGACTTGAATTATGTACCAACGCTTCGAATCTACTTGTTGAGACATCTTTTCCCCTTCACCCTGTAAACCATTTAACAATCCACAACAGGGCCGTATCGATCAACCACAGAGCTAATGCCATGATTATCACCATGACCACTACACCAATTGTGAATTGGACTGTCTCTTGCCTGGTAGGCCAATCGACTTTACGTAATTCCGCACGGGAATCTTTTGCAAAAACCACAAATTGCTTGCCGCGGACCGTCGTTAGCGCTAACGCCAATATCACGAACGCCAAAACAATCCAGCCAGCCAACCTTAATGGCCATGCAATTTGTTGAAAATAATAATTTGCGAACAATCCCCCGACGACTAAAAGGATGCTTAATATCCATTTAGCCAAATCAGCTGGATTGCCCTGAGCGCTTGTCTTCGAAATCATTTGAAGCTCTCTTTTGTCGCCTTAAATTTGGCAGGCCAGGAGGGTCTCGAACCCCCAACCTGCGGTTTTGGAGACCGCCGCTCTGCCAATTGAGCTACTGGCCTGTAACCACACCTCTTTCGAGATGAACCCGCTAGTGTACAGTAATTTCACTAAAATTCAAACAAAGAATGCCCGCGAGACTCAAAATGAATCTGCGGGCAAAGTTAAAGGAGAAAATTATTCAATAATCTTAGTTACAACACCAGCACCGACGGTACGACCACCTTCGCGAATCGCAAAGCGTAGCCCTTCTTCC
>DJAM01000051.1 GCA_002429595.1 Coxiellaceae bacterium UBA6002 | reverse complement strand
GGTAGTACCTGACTTCCCGCGCCCCCCTGTCATTCCCGCGTAGGGGGGAACCCATCCATCAAGTCGCACCCATGATGGGTTCCCCCGCCTACGCGGGAATGACAGAGGAGGGGAATGACAGAGGGGCGCGGAAATGACAGGGCACGCGGAAATGACAGGCTCAGGCTACGTTATACTTTTTATAAGTTTATGTTTAGAAATATTAGCAATAACAGTTGAAAGATAGCTATGCAAAATCAGACTCACGAATATCATCTTGAAAATGGCTTTAAGTTAATTGTCAAAGAAGATCATCGTTCGCCGATTGCTATTTTTCAAATCTGTTACAAAGTGGGGTCTGGCTATGAGCATAATGGTATAACTGGCATCTCGCATATGCTGGAACATCTGATGTTTACAGGAACCAAAAAAATCAATTCGAAAAAATTTCTAGAAACATTTTCAGATTGTGGCGGGCAAATTAACGCTTTAACTAGTCATGATTTCACTACCTACTATGAAATACTTCATGCAGATCAGGTTGAAACGAGTTTTAACTTAGAAGCCGATCGGATGAACAATCTATTATTAAAAGCACCAGCATTCAAAAAAGAGCGTCAAATTATCATGGAAGAACGACGCTACACTATTGAGGACAATCCAGAGCGTATTACTCTTGAGCAGTTATTTGCTGCAGCTTTTACCACTAGCCCTTATCGCTATCCTATCATTGGGTGGATGGAGGATATTGCAAATCTCTCTATTGAAGATTTAGCCAGTTGGTATCATGAATGGTATCAACCAAATAATGCTTTTGCTGTAATTGTAGGAGATGTGAAGCCACAACAAATGTATCGTCTAGCAAAAAAATATTTTGGGAGAATGAAAGGCAGTAAATCATTAAAATTAACGACGCCTAAAGAAGCAGCGCAATTAGGTAAGCGCTCCGTTGATATTAACATACCTGCAAGGTTTCCTTACCTATTGTTGGGATATAAATCTCCAGTCATCAACACAGCAGATGAATCGAGTGAATCACTTGCCATACTATTATTGTGTGAAATATTAGCAGGTGGCAGTAATTCAGCTCTGTATGAACGCTTAGTGGTAGAACGCCAAATTGCGTTAAATGTAAGCTATCATTATTCCCCTTTCAGTAGACTGGATAATATCTGCGTACTAACGGTAACACCTAAGAGAAAAGAAGATTTAGCTCTTACTAAAGATATAATTAATGAAGAAATCTCAAACATTCAAAAAAAACTTTCTAGCATTCGAGAATTGCAACGAATTAAAACTCAGTTCCTCGCAGATAAAATTTTTCAAAATGATTTAATTTCGAATCAAGCCATGAATATTGTGCAATTTGAAGCGATTGGTTTGTCGTGGCGAGACATTGAAAAAATATATAATAATATTTTCAGGATTACACCAAAACAAGTGCAAGATGTTGCAAGAAAATATTTTCGAGAAGAGAATCTCACAGAAGCAGCCCTGGTGCCTCAGCCCTTTAATATTGTTCTGCCAGTTAATCACCATGTCAATACGATAGGCCGAAGAAATGATTGAAACAGCTAAAAAAAATATCCAAATTCAACACTGGCAGGCGAAGAAAGAAATTCCAGTATTTTTTGTCGAACGAAAAGAGATCCCTATTATAGAAATTAGCGTAATGTTTCATGCTGGTTCGTGCTATGATAACAAATTGCTTGGAATTGCAAATCTCACAAACGAACTAATCGATCAAGGTACTGAAAATTTCACTTTACGAGAAATTGCGGAAGGCTTTGAAAGTGTGGGAGCTCAGTTTTATAAAGCAGTTGACAGAGATAAAGCAGAAATTGGCTTTCGTTCTTTAAGCCAGCCAAATTATTTTAAGAAAGCATTACTGTACTTCGAAGAGATCCTTAATCGTCCAACTTTTCCAGAAAATGCTTTTATCCGTTTAAAGAATCTAATTTTAAGCGCCATAAACTATCAACAACAAATGCCTGATCTAGTAGCCAAAAATAGTTTTTACACGAATGTTTATGGCCATCATCCTTATGCCCATTCTGTTTTGGGCACCGAAAAAAGTGTGACGCAATTAACACTAGAAAATGTCAAAAAGTTTTATCATGAATACTATGTCTCTAGCAATGCAACGATCACTATCGTCGGAAACTTAAGTCGTAAGCAAGCAGAGAAAATTGCTAATCAATTGGTTAAAAATTTACAAACAGGAAAACTAGCACAGCTCCCCTTCTCTCCTATTGAACCGCTCGCTAAAGAAATTATTATTCCTTTTCCATCGCAACAAACACATATTTTAATAGGTCAAGCTGGCGTCACTTACGATGCCAACTATTTACCTATTATGGTTGGCAATCAAATTTTAGGAGGTTCAACAACTACTTCCAGATTATTTAAAGTGATCCGAGAAAAACAAGGTTTAGCCTATACAGCAACCAGCGCCAGCACGGGCATGCTGGAAGGTGGTCCATTAATAATTATTATGCAAACTAGAAACCAAGAAGCAAAAAAAGCTCTTACACTAGCACTCAATATCCTTGATGAATTTCTAACGGAAGGGCCAACGAAGAAAGAATTAACAGCCATTAAAAACAAAATTATCAATAGTTTTCCATTCACTTTATCAAGCAATCAAGACATTGCAGAACACTTGCAAAAAATAGCGTTTTATAATTTACCCCTCGATTATCTTGACTGTTTTCCAGAACAAATTGCGGCAGTTAATAAGCATCAAATACTCAAGTCGTTTCAACAGGTGTTACCCCTTCATAATATGACTAAGGTAATGGTTGGGAATATAAAATAACCTCGTAATACTGTATTGGAAATGTTGCGCCTTGCTGGTTAATATGGGAGTTGAATGGATAAATGGATTCCCGCGAAGGCGGGAATCCATCTTGATATAAACGCCTAGATATGAGCAAAGAACCAACCTACATTAACAATATCAAAACTAGACCCTTCGCAGCTGGCATGATAGATTCATAATTCGCATAGGGAATGAATGAAAGGGACAATGCATGCCAAAAATAGTCTTACCGCAACATTTTTTTTGCCCCATTACCAACGATGTTTTTAAAGACCCCGTCACTGCCAGCGATGACTTTGTTTACGAACGAACTGCCCTTGTCAGAATATTTTCTGAGAAAAAAAATGACATTTGTAGTCCTGTTACTGGCGCCAAGCTTACTAACACCATTCTTAAGCCAAAGCAAGAACTGGCAACCGAAATTAGCAACTTTCTCGCAGCAAATAACGTTTGCTCCCATGAAGAATTTATTCACGTCATTAAAACTGGAACGCTGCAGGATTTAGAAAAATTAAATTATGTAGAGAGTTATCTCAGTGCAGAAGACCAAGAAGGTATGACTCCACTTCATTTTGCAGCCATGAAGAGTGATCATACTTTAATAGAATTTCTGCATCGCGAAGGAGCTCTAATTTGTCGTAGCAGCGTTACAGGAATGACTCCTTTGCACTGTCTAGTTGATACGCCAGAATGTACACTTAGCATGCTTTTAGTAAAGTTAGGCAACAGCCCTCATACACCAGATCATCAAGGCATTACCACATTTGCCAAGCACAAAGGTCATCCCATCTTAGGTGCATTTTTTAGGAAACATGCGATGCCTAAAGTAATAGATGTCCCAGAGGAATATCTGTGCGAAGATTCACGCATGATCATGACCGATCCTGTTAAAGCCAGCAATGGTCTTATTTATGAAAGATCTGTAATAGAAGGGATATTCAAGGCACTAGAAGGAAATATAGAGTCAGAAAATCATTTGCGTACTAAAGAGCTCATACCTCAAGAAGAATTAAAGCAACGAATTAATTCCCTGAGAGAACAAACAAAAATTATTTCCTTGAGACGCTTTAGGCACTTAGTCGAAACGGGTAATTATTCAGAACTGATTCGAAGTATAATTCCACGATATTATTTCCACATGACTATTAATGATGAGCCCTTCATTTTTTATGTGGCTAAATTTGGGCATGTTGAAATGCTGTCTTTATTTTTAAGATATTCAGATACGTCGCCCTATCTTGGTAATTATCTGGAAGGACGAGGTACGGGGGGAAGAACTTTACTCCATGTTTTAGCAAAGCTTGGCAACGTCTGCAGTTTAAGAATGGTATTAAATGAAGGTCTCCTTCCCAAACCAGATACACAGGGCAATACTCCATTGCACGAAGCAGTTAAGGAGAGCCACGAAACTATTGTAGCTGAATTAGCGAAATTCCAGTCTTTTATAAACAATCCAGATTGCTATGGTTCTCCTGTTTTACATCTAGCAGCAGCATTAGGAAGAGTCGATATCGCTAAAACATTGTTAGCTAATGGCGCGGATCCAAACAGCGTTGATAAACAAAACATGTTACCTATTCACGTAGCAGCTACGGAAGGACGTTTACAATTTGTTATTTTCTGGATGGATGAATTTAATTTTACCTTTGAGACGCCTTGCAACCATGGCTTACCACTTGTCCTATATATAGCACAAACAGAAATTGGTCGCAGGTATTTAGTAACGTTATTGCTACAAGAATCACCTACGTGGCTTAACTTAGTCCTGATGCAATATCAGATTGAGTCGCCTTCATTCTTCAGTCATATTTTTATCGCTATTCTAAGAGATTTTGCCATCAAGCATGATCTTAACATTGAAGATTTTCAGCAAAGACGACAATTTCTAACAAATATTGCTCCTCATCTCACCGTTGCAAAAATTTGTGATCGTGTCACCTGTGGAATACAAGAGGGAGATTCAGTTCTGTCTTATCTAGTTTTAGTTCCTCAATGCTTAGAACTAATACCAGGCTTGAACACGAACTCCTTAACTGATCAGGACCGTGAACTTCTCAGTGACGGTTTGGTGACTGTGGCAGCACCTGTACAAAAAAGATCCCCATTGGCAATGATGAGTCAGTATCAAGTAGGGCTAGAAAATTTAAGTCAGTTGTTTTTAAACAATACCCAATTGTCTTTTAATTCACAGTGGCTTTGTAACGTTAAATCTGAAACATCTCCTTTGTTTAGTTTATTGGTCAATAAGCCCAAAGGACGTGAATTTTTGTTACGGCTTTTGCGTAATAAGCCCGCACATGCACTAGTGATTACTGAAGCATTACTTTATTTTAGTCTAAATCACCTTCTTAGCTTACTTGACCCAACTGGTCTTGCTATATTATTAGAATTGTACAAAGCAAATGAAGAATTATTATCGGGCCTTTCGCCCTCAATTCTAGCGATTCATCACCAAGGTACCAGTGTTTTATTTTATTTTGTGAATGATGTAACAGTCGGGTGGCAAATCTTAGATTTGTTATTTAAAAAACAACCTGAGCTTAGGAACACCATTGAACGCGATCATCCTAATTTATTACCTGCGTTGATCAAATATGATGCAGGCAAAGAGCAGACGACAACTGACAATCAGCCAGATGAAGTTGATGAGGAGAAAAACTTCCGGGAATTATTCGAAGCCATCGAGCAACAACAAACTAATACCGTTTTGAAAGCTCTCCATTTTTATTACCGCAATATCAAAAGATTCAAACAGTCACCTTTGAAATATGCCGTAGTCATTAATAATGATCATGTGATCCCAACTTTACTTGATTTAGGTTTTACTCCAGAATTCCCTAAAGAAGGAGAGTCTGTTATTGCTTTAGGACTGCGAGTCAGTCATCTAGATTGTGTGTTAAATATAATCAATAGCCGATCTTACAACGCTTTAAATCTTCAAGACTTAGCAGCAATAATCAATCACATGGTGGTTACTTTTAGTCAAAAAATTATGGCTGCCTGTCTTACCAGATGGGCTAATGGTCTGAAGAATTGTACATGTCAGTATAAAGGAATAAAAAATACCAGCCTTCTTCAATTGGCAGTCGCTTTAGAACTTGAGGAACTGGTTGTTACGATGTTAACCCAAAGTCATTGCGTTGATCATACTGATGACAATAAGTACACTGCTGTTCATTTTGCCAGTAGAACCACCACCTTAACTATTGAAACGATAAAACGAGTGTTTGAATCTTCGCAACGTATTGATGCACCCACCCTATCAGGTCTTACAGCTTTACATCTTGCTGTTGTTGCAGCAAGTGCCTCAAAAAGATTTGATATTGTTAAGGCACTGTGCAGTTACAAAGCGAGTAAAACCGTGATTGTGACTGAAGAATATCTAGTCAATGATATCTGCCTTCGTTCCTTCACTCCCGTACATCTAGCCATCTGCTCTCCGCAATTCCAGCTTTTTGAAGCATTACTTCCCTTAACCAAGGCAGAAGCAAATTTCCCTGTTAAAATTAGAAATGGCAAAACAAATGAAGAGGCAACTATTTCTCCCTTACAATTATGTGCCTTGGCAGGGAATGAAGAGGTATTAAAATGGTATTTAAAAAATGTACAGTATAGCGACGTTAAGGAAGCCGCAGGAATTCCAGAACAAGCGAATAAAATTTTGAGACAAAAAATTCTAGAACAAGATGGCTCAGCTAGCAGCCAATTCTTTCCAAATGATGTCAATAAGCAAGAAAAAAAATTAACGGACGTTGCCTCTACCGAAGATCTGAATCATTTCACACCGTAGCTTTTAGGAATTCTCTAAAGTGAGAGGGTATCTTGTTTCTGTAATCGGACATGGCTTTAGATTCCTGTGATGCAGGAATTCTCTGTAATAGACAAAAATCTGTCTTCCCTCGTGTTTGCTGTCAATTTTCGCGCCTTTACTGTCATTCCCGCGCAGGCGGGAATGGCAGCAAACGCTCTGAACAGGAAGAAACTATAATTCTAATTATTAATATTTAGTTAATGATTAACAAGTATCATTGACTGTCTATAATTTTAGATATCGAAGTCTTTTTCGGAAAAAAATATGATTGTTGCCGACATAATGAATAGAGAAATCAATGCCTTACCGCCATCTGCTTCTCTACAAAAAATTACTGAATATATTAAAACTTATCACTTCGATATAGTTCCTATTGAAGATAAGAATCACCTAATGGGAGTAGTCACCTCTCATGATATAATTTCTTTCGTTGCTGATGGTGGTGATCTTAAATCTACACCAGCTTGCGATTTACTGTCTCATGAGTTGTGTCACGTAGAGGAGAGTCTTGATATTTTCAAAGCACAGAAAATCATGTTGCAGAATCACACTGACCAGCTTTTGGTGCTCGATGAAAAGAAACATGTCTGCGGTGTGGTGAAACTAGCTGATATTGTTCAGCACCAAAATGACATGGAAACAGAGCAAAATCCACCAACACATTTTTTTAAAAGATAATCGTAAACCTTCCAAATTCTAAATGGTACTTAGATATGCATTTTGATAAGTCTGAAAAGCCTAACGAGGCTGAGCATGCTGAAATTAGTTTGGTTCGGTTCAATCCGCAAAGCGCTATAGCTCAGCAGATCACGAAATCTACAATGTGGGTCCATTATTACCAAATGATCCAAAGTTCTTTGAACAAATGCGTGCTCTAGCAATGGGTTTTGCAACGCAAATCCAGAATATGTTGCTAAGGCTAGTAGCTTGTCATAGTTTATGATTTTTGTTCGAGCTATCAAAATCAATGTCATTAGTCGTAGTTGACTGCACATATTTGTAAACCTGCTTTTTGTTTACTTATTAAGTATAGCGCGGGGTCGAAGGTTGATGTTGATCAAAATCAGCATAAAGATCCTTATGCAGTTCTCCATTGTGAGTCACCCACATATCTTGGAACGCAGAACTTTTGATATTGAGCTGACCTTGCGGTGACAAAACTTCGTCAATCAATTTCACTACACAGTTAGCATAAGCTTCACTGGCTGTGACTGGCTCTGTTTTTGGATATCCGGAAATATTAATGATGGCTTTACCATCTTCAAGCGCGATAGTTGCATCGTGCTTACTTCCTAAAACATTACCGCCATTACTAATCACAAGATCAACAATAACTGCATTACGAGGCAAAATAGCGAGACTTTCGGCATCCAATAATAATGGCGCTTTTTTACCAGGCTCTCTTGCTGCCGCAATCACTAAAGTTTGGTCAGACAAATACGCTCGAATAAAATTGCGTTGATCTTCTATTGCATCGGGCAAAACAAAATATTTAATGCCCGTTAACTCTAATTCAACACGCTGACTTTCTTTTCGACCAAACACTTGAACTGGAATATTTTGCCGCAGTGCTTCATAAACTGCATTCATTCCAGCAGCGTTCCTTCACAACTAGAATGTGTTTGAACTCTTTCATATTTCCTACTCAGCAACTGTTTTTTTACAAGATCGAACTTAAACTCTAGGTACTTGCTCAGTATTAGAAGTTGTTTGCGGTAATTGTCGACCACTTGTTATTGCTAATCCCTCAAATACTGCGCTAAATCGGCCAATACTTGTTACAAGGGATGATCCTAGACTTGCCTTTTCTTGAGTTTCTTGCATCGAATAATAAGCAGAGGCCATATTTAGCATGTTATAGATGATGACCTGGCTATTCTCCCGAGCAAGACCGATAGGTGAATTTCCCTTTGTATTTTTCACATTTGGGTCGGCTCGATTAATTAACAACTCTCTCACAACTGCAATATGAGATTGTAAGGATGCCCTATGTAATGCCGTGTTTCCGAATTCATCTGTTGCTTTGACGCTCGCCCCATTGTGTAGTAAAAATTTTACAACCTCTAGTTGCCCAAAGTAGGAAAGCTTAATTAGACACTGACCCAAAAATTCTTTATCTGCGAAGTCTTCTTTAGAGAGCAAAAGTTTGAGAACATCTAACAACCCAGTTTCAAGCGCCACATCAATCGATTTTTGTTTAGCTTCTCGTGTTAGCTGTGGCAATTTAGCTAATATAGCTTTCACCACAACAGGATTGTTATGCTGACATGCCCAAAATAATGCGGTGACACCTTTCTCATTCGCCACATCAACATTCGTGCCTGAGTTAATTTCAGATAAAGCTAAATCTGTTTGATTATAAGCGCAAGCAAAGTACAGTGGTGATATTCTCGAAGTTTTAGTAAAGGTATTTTGATATCTCGTTCTTAGTTCTTCAACTAGCCGTATTTGTCCAAATGAAGAAAATAATTCCAATGCCTGATCATAACCTTCGCTTTCAAGAGGCGAAGAATCAAAAACTATTGCTCTCACAATGTTTAAATGGCCTCGGCTCAAAGCAAAAACTAGAGTTGTAATAAATTCGCTACTCTCCATTTTACCTTGAGATTTGTTCATAAATTCTTTTGCCAAATTAAGATGTCCATAATAGCTAACAGCAGTGAGACGAGTAACATCGCTTTTTTTAGCTTCTTCGCACTTACTTTCTTCGATTGCTGCGATTAGCGCAGCATTACCAACAAAATAAGCGATTTCTATAGGAGTAATTCCTCGATTATCTTTGTCATGTTCTTCTATTGGCGTTGATAATAGTCCTTTAACATCTGGAATATTTTCTTGCAGACAAGCTATGAGCAACTTATTCCAGGGTGTGGCGCATTCATTTTCTAAAAATGCACCTTTCTCTAGATAAGTTTTGGCATACTTTAGTGAGAAAAAATTTAATGAGACAAAAAAGGCAGCGTTAATACCAGCGCTCTTTTCTAGCCCTAAAATATATAACTCAAGGAATGCTAAGGCCTGCTGCTGGTCTTTTGAAACCAAACTTGCCGATCTCCTTTTGGCAAAAGATTTTTGCAGTAAGGATTGTAGATCTTCATTATTTAATTCTTGAGCAAGCACCATTGCTGTGATGTTTTGAGTAATAGGTTTCTGAAGATCAACCCCAGCGGCAACTAATAACTTTAAAACTTTTCGGTATTTTTGATAATCACTTTTCGAACAGCCACCGACCACACCCATTCTTTTCATCACAATCGCGAGTGGCGTTCGGCCCTTGGTATCCTCTAAATTGACATTTGCCCCAGCTCTTATTAACTCAATAGCAGCACCTGGAGCACGAGATCGACAGGCAAACGTAAGAGCAGTTTGTCCATGCTGATCTTGCTCATCAATACTCACTCCTTTACTTTGCAACAGTTCTGCAATGCGATGTGCACCTACACCATAAGCAGCTAGTAAGGGAGTAAAGCCTTGATCATTAGCTAGCCGCAAATTTGCCGCAGCCGCTAATTCCTTTGCAACTGCAAAATGCCCCATTTTACAAGCGATAATCATAGGAGTGTCTTTTTTTCCCTCCTCGTCAATGCCGAGATTCGGATCAGCACCTGCCTGTAATAACGCCGCAACAACATTAGGTTTATTTTCGAAACTTGCAATATAGAGTAACGTGCCAGAAAATTGGAGCCAGGTATCACTTGAAGAGGACCATTTCTGAAAATTTAAGTCATGTTTGTTTCTTCTTAAATAAGTCAGTACTTGATCGGCATTATCACTGTTATAACCGTCTATTTGATCAGTCTTCAATGTTACATCCCCCAGAAAAATATCAAATCTTAATAGGGATCGTAGTAGGATACAATAATCTTAATCTTAAAATATAATTAAGAGAATTTTATGCTCACAATAAGGATTTTTACTGATGTACCAGAAATTCCTCGATACCAAACTGCAACAACAACTTGGAATCGACTTCCCACTTTTCCTTGGACCTTTAGGCGGTGGACCTTCTACTCCAGAATTAGTGACCGAAGTTTGCAACAGTGGTTGCTTTGGCTTTTTAGGTGCCGCTTATCTGCCACCGTCTGAGCTTGAAGAAACACTGATTAAATTAAAAAAATTAACGCAGCGGCCATTTGGTGTAAATTTGTTTGTGCCATGCCCCACTCCAGTGCTTGATGAACAACAAATTCAAAAAGCGCTTAGCGCTACTTATCCTTTTCGGCAGGAATTAAACATCGAAGCGCCTACTATTAAACCACCCTACCAAGAGGATTTTGCTAAACAGTTTGAGGTTGTTTTAAAGTATCAACCCGCCGTATTCAGTTTTACATTTGGCGCGCTCGATAAACATTTTATTAATGAATGTCGCAAGCGCGACATTTTAACTATTGGAAACGCTACAAACATTGAAGAAGGAAAAATATTAGAAGCAAGTGGTGTCGATGCGATCGTCGCTCAAGGTGTCGAAGCGGGAGGACATCGGGCCCTGTTTCAGCCAGATCAAAAAGATGAACTCTTAAGTACATTTGTCTTAACTCGGCTTCTCAGTCAGGAACTTTCTGTGCCGATCATTGCAGCGGGTGGCATTATGGATGGGCAGGCAATTGCCGCTGCACTTATATTAGGTGCGCAAGCAGTGCAATTAGGGACGGCATTTTTACTATGCGATGAAGCAGGAACTTCACCAGCATACCGTGAAGCGTTGTTGAATGCTCACAAAGAAAAAACGATTTTAACAAAAGCATTTTCGGGACGCTGGGCGCGTGGCATTGAAAATGAATTTACTAAAATAATGGCTTTGCAAAGTGACGCAATCTTACCCTTCCCTGCACAAAATTTTTTAACTAGAGATATTCGCAAACAAGCAGCATTGAGCCATCAACAAGAATATCTTTCCTTATGGGCTGGACAAGGCTACGGCTTGATTCGAAAGTGCCCTGCTAAAAAATTAATTGCTCTTTTACGCGAAGAGGCAATGGCCTGTTTAGTCAAATAAAGTTCTTGCCATTATTTACTAAAATTAAATAAAAGAACACAAAGGCATTAATATGAAAAAGCATTCAGGTAAATACTTGCTCGTCATGGTTTCTCTAGTGGTGCTGTTAGGAATTAGTGATGCGTCGGCTTATGTCATCTATAGCAATTGGCCTTCCGGCTGGAATCAAAATTATTATTATCCAATGAGAGGTGGTCGAGTTTACTATTACGGACCAGGTTATTATAATCGCTACGCACCGTACTACTACAACCGCTACACACCATACTATTATAATCCTTATACTTATCGATATCCTTACAGCTATGGTTACCGCTATCCTTATAATTATCAGTATTATTATCCACGCGCTACTAACAGCTGTCCTTTAATACCTGGATATTTTGATGGCTATGGCAATTGGCATCCTCCGTATCGAACCTGCGTTAACTACTAACTGCTAATAAAATCTTAATAAAGATCGAGTACTCTGTTAGCTATGATCTTTTGGGGTCATATAAAAAATAAATGGAAGGGCCTAAATAATGCAAACAGATAGTGAACTTGATCCTAAGTTAGTTGATATTAATCCCCAAGATTTTCAAGATGATGTAGATAAAGTTGATTTTTTTGGTGTCTATGCGCAACCAGACTTCAAAACTAGATTAAAAAAATCAAGCAATAAAGAAAAAGTGGTGGAATTGCTTCGAGCTTTGAAAAATTCAAGCTGTTGGGAAAGTGCAATTATGAAGGATCCGCATCTTCCTTATTATGCAATGGCAGCCTACTTAGACAATAAAATTACTCGCGATCAACTCACGCATATTGAAGAGTTTTATGAACTTAAATTAACCTATCCAAGTGCTTATACAGCGCCACTACTAACACCATCTGGTCAATTTACTATTTTAGTGCAACATATCTTAAATAGGATGATGTCAAGAAGAAACACGAAATTGCCAGGCATTACTAGCGATCACATTGAAAAATTTAGACAATCATTACTCGAATTTCGAAAAACTCACGGTGATTCAGCACTCGTGTTTCATCTCCTTCCCCAAGATGACCGACATCATGCATTTACAGGTATAGCTAGCTTGGTTGGTGCTGTTTTTGAAAGTGATGTTGGCACTGTCATTTTTCCAATTTTAGTAAGATCCCGTTTTTTACAATCGATTGCTCCAAAAAATTCTACCAAGGCTAAGTCAGTAGGAAAACTAGGCCCCGTCTCGATTGATGGCATTGAAGAAAAACAGCGACAATTTGAAAGAGTATCTGCAACCACGCATCCAGGCGGTTATCGAGGCTCAAATGTACACGAATACATTTTACCTCACAGTGGTGCCACTCTGCATGACATTGAGCATTTAGGCGCTAGCGATTATTTTCCTAATAGACTCTATCTAGCAGTTTTATTAGCAGTAGATGTCATCCGGAAAAAAACTGGCATAAAATGGTCTCAACAAACCTGGAAGCTTATCGATGGTTATTTCATCGATTCTCAAGCTGTCACTTTAAATGACGATATAAATACTGTTTATAAAGTAGATGAAGAACTCAGCGAGCAAAAAGCAAATAAGTGGTTTAAGAATGTCCTTTATAACTCGGAGTTAACCCTATACATTGTTCTTGAGGATATGCAGAATAATCCGGCAAAATGGCAGCCATTCATTGATGTAAAAAAATTCTTTGAACAAACCGTTGAGAAGGCTGAAAAGGATAAATTAAAAGTAAAAACTCTTGATGAAATCTGCGTCAGCAAAGATGCAGCATTACAATTTCAGCTCGCGTGTTTATTTGGATGGCCTACTGTAAAAGATACCAAGCTTGACAGATATTTTTCTGTACAGAAACAAGAAAAGAATGTACTTACTTTATTTTTAATGAATGAACCTGCTAGTAACTTTCAAGACTCTTTTTTGCCAGAATTTGCTCGAGAAATGAGTAAACCAGACTCAGCAATACATGCACTTTTCGAGGCAGCGAAAGAAGGAGACGAAAACAAACTCAACACTGCACTGCAATCTAATGTTTTACCAACACAGATGGGACCTTACCTAAGAATAGCTTTACGCTTGGCTGCCACGGCAGGACATACCAAGTTAGTTGCCTCTCTCTTACCTTTGATAAAGGCATTTGATTATCACGGTCATTATATCGTTGGCCAAATCATTCGAGCCGGTCAGAAAGAAACTCTAAGGGCAGTACTGAAAGCTTACCAAGGTTATGTCGGTCAAGCGCTGATGGTAGCTCTCAAAGCAAATCAGTATGAAATATTTTGCATATTATTAGATGAATTTGATTCAGGACTACCGACAACTCCAATTACTGATTTGCTAGTTGAAGGTTATAAGCGCAATAGAATTCTCTATTTAAGACGAATTATGGACTTTATTCTTAAACAAGAAGCGCAAGGTATGTTTAGTGGTCAAAAACAAACTTTTACGGATAAGATACTTGAAGAGTTTCTGCCAGCATCTCTAGGCTTGGATACATTCAACCGATCTTTAAATGAAATTATGGATTTGATACCGATACAGCACCCACTCATGAAGAAGCTTTTTTTAGCTATTGTCAAAACTGGCTGTTTAGAATCCCTAGATTTCTATGTAAATTATTTTTTAACTCATAGCAATAAGAGTGAAGAAGAAAATTTCCAACTTCTAATGCAATATATACTTGATGGTTTTTCCTCTGTTAGAACTGATACTCAAGGGCCCGGCAATTTAAACCATCCTATTGTTAAATACCAGATAGATGTATTTCTAAAATTTTCAACGAAGCTTAATCAGGCCTCGACCCAAAATAATTTGCCGAATCTTTCTGACTTAGAAAGACTAATTACCAACATATTCTCAAACGAGTGCGAACTTGGGTTACATTATCTTTTAGAACATCCCGTAATTAAAAATAATGAGGGTTTAAAGACATATTGCTTAGAATCAGCCCATAAAATTTTCTTTCAACATTGTGAATTTGAATTTGCATTCTCAAGAGTTGCAGATGAGAAGGAACTTTCAGCCAAGTTCGCGGAGTTTCAACAATTTGCAATTGATGGCACTTTAAAATTAGAAGTAGTGGCAAATACTGGAGCGAAAAAACCTAAAGATAAATGGCATGTTCTTTCTTTTGTTAGTGATAAGTTCGACGCTCAATTAGTCCATAACTACCGAGATGGCAGGTTAGAAAGTTATCTTAATTACGTTATTAAAGAGACGACTCCTGACTCTTACAAACAATGTCTTGACCTGCGAAGAGAAGTTATCCTTTCCAAACGCTTGGCTAGTAAACAAACTTATTACTTGCGAGGTTTATTGGCTGCCGGCTTAAAATTAAATCTAGCCTTGGATGGTGAGCATGTTCTTATAAATGGCAAAGTGTGCCTAGATAACATCATCTCATTTGACACACAATGTTTGATATGGCTGGCCCTAGCGATTGATACAATGTCACAACCATCTCCTAATCCCAAAACAATCAGATTAGCCTTAAGCAGAGCATCGCAGTACGAAGAATTCCTAAAAGAAATCTCGCTACTTATCCACAATTGCTCGATGCCGGTTAGCATCCAAACCTTCAAGACGTTGAAGTATTATCTAGATCAAAATGATCCTTCACAAAAACTGGCATTTGAATTATTTGAAGAACGGATTGATTATTTGCAAAATAATTCCGAAACAGTTTGTTTAATTTGCAGGTTGCCTGGCACTGAACCTAAAGATGCTAAAATCGAGAGTCCAGTAAAGAATGACGGTGTAGGACTTGGAAACAGCGATTACAGAAATTCAATCGTTTCAATATAGTTCCGAATGCCTCTCACTTGACATTCCCGCATGATCCTGTCATTCCCGC
>DJAM01000041.1:21786-22267 GCA_002429595.1 Coxiellaceae bacterium UBA6002 | reverse complement strand
AAATAAAATGTGTGGCTCAGGAATGAAGGCCATTATGTATGGTTTTGATGCCTTACAATCTAATCCAGAATCCGTTGTGATCGCAGGTGGCATGGAAAGCATGACCAATGCTCCTTTTTTATTGCCGAAGGCACGTCAAGGGTATCGCTTTGGTCATCAAAAAATATTGGATCACATGTTAATGGATGGCTTAGAAGATGCATATGAGCCTGGAACAGCAATGGGAGTCTTTGCAGAACGTTGTGCAGTCGATTACCAGTTTACTCGTGAAGCACAAGATAAATTTGCAACTGAATCTTTACGTCGCGCTAAGGAAGCAACTGATTCTCAAGTGTTTCAAGACGAAATTGTTCCGATACACATCAAGACACCAAAGGGTGAAGAACTTGTGATTAGTATCGATGAGGGTCTCACAACTGCAAAACCAGAAAAAATCCCAACATTGCGCCCAGCCTTTTCTAAAGATGGAACAATTACCGCG
>DJAM01000041.1:0-21678 GCA_002429595.1 Coxiellaceae bacterium UBA6002 | reverse complement strand
AAGATGGAACAATTACCGCCGCTAATTCCAGCTCAATTTCAGACGGCGCAGCGGCCATCACTTTAATGCATTTGGCACAAGCGCAAAAGTTAGGAGTTAAACCCTTAGCAAAAATTCTGGGACATGCAACCTATTCTGGGGAACCCAGCCAATTTCCAACAGCACCCATCTTTGCAATCCAACGTCTTCTAAAAAAATTAAACTGGCAAGTAGCTGATGTTGACCTTTGGGAAATTAATGAAGCCTTTGCCGTAGTCACCATGGCTGCCACCAAAGAATTAAAGCTACCAGCTGAGCGAGTTAACATCCATGGCGGCGGCTGCGTTTTAGGCCACCCTATTGGAGCGTCAGGTACGCGCATTGTAGTAACTTTACTTCATGCTATGATGAAAACAGGGGCAAAGCGTGGCGTTGCCGCATTATGTATTGGAGGCGGCGAAGCTACCGCTCTTGCAATGGAACTTTTATAGACGGAATTTGTTATGCCTACCCTTTCCTCTAGCATTGATTGCTCAAGTGAGATTTATAACGATAATTATGAGACTATGTCAAAAATAGTCGCAGATCTTAAAAATGTGACCGAAATAATCGAACAAGGCGGCGGTGAGCAAGCACGGCAACGACATTTAGAACATGGTAAATTGTTACCGCGCGAAAGAATTAATCAACTCATCGATCCGGGTTCTCCTTTTTTAGAATTCTCTCAGCTTGCCGGATATGAACTTTATGATGATGTTATTCCAGCGGCAGGATTGATCACTGGAATTGCGCAAATATCAGGGCAAGAGTGTTTGATCATTGCTAACGATGCGACTGTCAAAGGTGGTACTTATTATCCGATCACTGTTAAAAAACATTTGCGGGCTCAAGATATCGCACTTAAAAATCATTTACCTTGTGTTTATCTGGTAGATTCAGGTGGCGCTTTCCTTCCAAAGCAAGATGAAGTGTTTCCTGATAAAGAACACTTCGGTCGCATTTTTTATAATCAAGCAAACATGTCAGCGCACAATATTCCTCAAATTGCAATCGTAATGGGATCGTGCACTGCCGGTGGTGCGTACGTGCCAGCCATGGCGGATGAATCGGTCATGGTCAAAAACCAAGCAACCATTTTTCTAGCTGGGCCACCCTTAGTTAAAGCGGCTACCGGTGAGGTGGTTAGCGCAGAAGATTTAGGGGGCGCAGATGTTCACTGTCGTATTTCAGGCGTTGCCGATTATTATGCAACAAACGATAGCCACGCGTTGACCATTGGTAGACAACTAGTAGCAAATTTAAATCGAGAAAAAAAGATTTCGCTCGTCACTAAAGCTGTACAAGAGCCTCTTTACCCCGCAGATGAATTATATGGTGTCGTCAACGCTGATCTTAGAAAACCTTACGATGTTAAAGAAGTGATTGCCAGAATTGTAGATGGTTCAGAGTTTGACGAGTACAAGGCATTATACGGCAAAACATTAGTATGCGGCTTCGCGCATATTTATGGTTATCCGGTCGGAATTGTTGCTAATAACGGTATTTTATTCGGGGAGTCAGCACTTAAAGGCACCAACTTCATCGAACTGTGTAATCAACGTAAAATCCCGCTGGTTTTTCTACAAAATATCACGGGCTTTATGGTCGGCAAAAAATACGAAGCAGAAGGCATTGCCAAGCACGGTGCGAAAATGGTGACCGCTGTTGCTTGCGCTTCAGTACCGAAATTTACCATTATTATTGGCGGCAGTTTCGGAGCGGGTAATTACGCTATGTGTGGTCGCGCTTATGAGCCACGTTTTTTATTTATGTGGCCGAATGCTCGAATTTCAGTCATGGGCGGTGAGCAGGCAGCACAGGTATTAGTTCGAGTCACTGAAGAAAAAAAAGCGCGACAAAATATTGCGTGGAGCGAAGAAGAAAAAGAAAAGGTTTTGAATAGCATTAGGAAGCAATACGAATCGCAAGGTAATCCTTATTATGCTAGTGCTAGATTATGGGATGATGGCATTATTGACCCTAAAGATACCAGACGCGTACTTGGATTGTGTATTTCTGCATCATTAAATGCTCCTATAGAAAACACACAATATGGCGTATTTAGAATGTAGGAAAAAAAATGAATTCAGATTGTGTACTTATTAAGCAAGACGACAACGGTATTGTGACCCTGACTTTAAATCGTCCAGATCGACATAATGCTTTTAATGAAGACGTTATCAATTCTTTACAAGTCATCTTAGATACAATAAATCATGATTCAGCAGTTCGGGTTGTCATCATCCAAGCAAATGGCAAAAATTTCTCTGCAGGAGCTGATCTTGAGTGGATGAAGAAAATGATTCATTACTCACACGATGATAATGTCAAAGATGCTATGACCTTAATGAATCTCCTAAAAACATTAGCTTCATTAAAAAAGCCAACCATTGCACTCGTTCAAGGTAGTGCTTTTGGCGGCGGGGTTGGACTCTTAGCCTGTTGCGACATTGTCATTGCAGAAGAAGATGCCAATTTTTGTTTTTCAGAAGCAAAGTTGGGCTTAGTCCCTGCCACCATTGCACCCTATGTGATTCGCGCCATTGGCTTACGGAATACTCAATATTTGTTTCTAACCGCTAAAAAATTTGATGTATCAGTTGCCCAACGAATCGGTTTAATCCATGAAATTGTGCCTCAAGGTAAGTTGTCAGAAGTAGCAGAACAACATTGCGCTCACCTGCTCGCTAACGGACCTAAAGCACTTAGCATAATCAAAAATTGGCTAGTTCGTATTCAGCCGAATAATGATCAAGCGCTAATTGAATCGGCAGAACTCATCGCTGATGTGCGCATTTCCGATGAAGCTCAAGAAGGACTGAGTGCTTTTTTTGAAAAACGCAAAGCACAATGGACCTTGTAGAATAGGATTTTTATGACTTTATTTCGAAAAATTTTAATTGCCAATCGCGGTGAAATTGCCTGCCGAATCATGCGGACTGCAAAACGCTTAGGAATTAGTACCGTTGCAGTATTTTCTGAGGCGGATAAAAATGCCATGCATGTCAAATTAGCAGATGAAGCTTATTTATTGGGCCCTGCACCGAGCAGTGAAAGCTATTTAAATACTGCTAAAATAATTGCGATTGCAAAAGCGTGTGAAGCTAATGCCATTCATCCCGGCTATGGTTTCTTATCTGAGAATCCTGCATTTGCCAGCGCTTGCGAACAAGCTGGAATGATATTTATTGGACCAAGCGCCGACGCTATTGCTTTAATGGCCAACAAAAATGTTGCAAAAGAAAAAATGGCCGAGCATGATATTCCGATATTACCTGGCTTTTATGATCAATCACAGTCACTCACTGCCTTTCGTAAACATGCGACCAAGATTGGTTATCCTATTCTGCTCAAAGCAGCGGCTGGCGGTGGTGGCAAAGGCCTACGTTTGGTGCAAGAAGAGCAAGAATTAGAACATGCTTTCTATGCCGTAAAACGCGAAGCAAAAGCGTATTTTAATGATGAGCAAATTTTATTAGAAAAATATTTGGCCAACACGCGCCATATCGAAGTTCAAATCATTGCGGATAGTTTTGGAAATGTACAACACTTGTTAACTCGCGATTGCTCCATTCAACGTCGACATCAAAAAATCGTTGAAGAGGCACCTGCTCCAAATATCCCACGCGAATTACAAGATAAAATGACGGCTACCGCCATCAAAATTGCCGAAGTAATTAATTATACTAACGCCGGCACCATCGAATTTTTACTAGAGAATGATCAATTTTATTTCATGGAAATGAATACCAGATTACAGGTTGAACATCCAGTTACCGAGATGATTACGAATCTTGATTTAGTTGAGTGGCAAATTCGAATTGCAGCTGGTGAACATTTATTCCAAGACGCTCCTAGTTTCGAAGGTCATGCAATTGAAGTGCGACTTAATGCTGAAGACCCAGATCGCGATTTTTTACCTTCAGCCGGCAAATTAGCTTTACTTAATGTGCCTCAAAATTTTCATGATGTTAGAGTAGATTGTGGTTATCAAACCAATGATGAAATCAATATTTATTATGATTCCCTCATCGCTAAAATTATCGTGTGGGCAAAATCGCGTGAACAAGCGATCAACAAACTTAACATCGAACTTAATAATGTGGAAATTTTTGGAGTTAAAACAAACTTAGCTCTGCTTAAAGAGATTATTAGCAATGCTGTCTTTAAGAATGCGCAGTTCAATACTCTATTCTTAAACCAAACATTTAACAAATCAAAACAAGATATTCCGACAGAGATTTTCTGTTTGGTTAGTATTTATCTAAGCATAAAACAAGAAGGTGAATCATCGAGGGAAAATGATCCCTGGAACAAACATGACGGCTGGCGGTTATTAAAAGGATCGGTAGTCAATTTTAGTTTGACACAACACAATAGTTTGATTGAAGTTAAAAGACTGCAAGAAAAATTTCAGATCAAATTTGACAATCAAACTTATCACTGTCAATTATTAGAATACCAAAATACTAACTTACCTATAATAGAATTAGGATTGTTAATTTCTAATCAGCAGCACCAAGCTAAAATTTTTCAAGACAAAAATAAGATAGAAGTTATTTACAATAACGAAAACTATGCATTAGATCTTGTCAGCTCAACAAGTTCTCAGTCACTTCATGAAGTTGACGAATTACTGATCGCTCCCATGCCAGGCACTTTAGTCGCGCAACTTGTCAAAACTGGTCAGGATGTCACTAAAGGTGACAAACTTATCGTCATTGAAGCGATGAAGATGGAACATACTTTATTTGCCCCACGGGACGGCCGAATCAAGCAAACTCATTACAAAATTGGGGACTTGGTAAAGGAAGGCGCGGAGTTATTGGAATTTGAATAAAACATACAGTCATTCCGGTAAATCTCGCCGCTTTAATTTAATTTCTTAAAATTGTTTTGACATTCCCTTAATGCTTAATTAATTATTTATCTGTAAAAAATCACATAAATTTATAATATTGAAAAAATAGTTGAATATGGTATTGTTTTAATCAATTCAAAACTGTGGTGATTTATGCAAGCACAAAAAGAAATTGTTCACAGCTCTACAGAGTTTTTTCGACACCGCCACTCTTATAAATCGGGGCTCGGTTTTAACTGGGTGTCGTCACTTTTAAAAGGAGCAATATTTGCCCTGGTTATTGGTGGAGCGGAAGGTTTTACTTTAACCAATCCCTTGGTTTTTAGCTGGAATACATGTTTATTTTCTTTTCTAACGGATCCTATCCTTATTAATGAGACTGTTAGAGATTTCGACTATATGTGGAAAGAATATTGGAAACTTTTCGGTAATCAAGCGACTAGAATTATGTTAGTAAATGGCACAGAGATTGCCAACGCTGCCCCAGGCCTAAACAATGTTTGGAGCAAAGGTACTTGTCTTTTGACATATTTGTTACAAAGTAATTGCAGTCAAGAAAGTTTGACAGATTACCTTCAGAATTTTTCTGAAGAATTTAAAGATGATAAGATCTACCAAGATTTAGCGTGTAAAGGTGTGTCTCCACTCATTATAGCGGCTCTAATCTGTATGGCATGTTTATTTGGTGCAATTATACTGCATATGGTGTGTTACAAAAATCCTGAACAAGGTGCTGCAAAAGAGGATGATTCCTTGTTAAAAACTCCAGCTCAGGAGTTTGTTCCTAATTTGTGAGGTATTCCTTGATTTCGCTTCGCTAGGAACATTAGCCACGCAACTTCTCAAAACTAGTCAGGATGTCACTAATGGAACATACTTAATTTGCCCCACGAGACGCCCGAATCAAGCAAGCTCATTACAAAATTGGAGACTTGGTAAAGGAAGGTGCGGAGTTATTGGAGTTTGAATAAAATATTATGTTATTCCCGTGAATGCTGGAATACCATAGATCACTTTAAATTTTATGATATAAATGACTTGCCACTTCAACTTCATTATCTACTGCAACAAAGCGGTTGCGAGTATTGTGACTTTTTTTAGAGCTAGCAAACAGCGAGTCACCTATTGCACTTAATGCTTCGCTTTGCAGTACTCGTACTTCATCGTAGCGCGATCTCTTTCGAGGCTGTTTGATGGTAGCACCATTTCCATCTGATGAAGCAGAGCTCCCTATTTCTGATGCTTCATTTTTCATTCCTGAAGCTAAAGCTTTATCTAAATCGGGTGATAGAAATTCATTAGTATCTACAACTATTTTAGTATCTTCTTCTACTACAGTATTAGGCACAGGTATAGATTGTTCAACGACAATAGCTTCAGGCGCACTAGATTGTTCAGCAACAGCAGCGGCAGGAATAACAGTAGATTCTTGTTCAGGCTGATTATTCCATTTCACTAGTGTTAGAACTTCTCGCCATTTCCCAAAACTGATCTCGTCCGCTCTAATCACTTTACCTAGCTTTTCATGCACTACCACTTCAAACTCTAAATCGTGGAAACCGTAACTTGAAGCTAATAGATACATGTAGCGTAAAGATGAATTTAAATCTTCATCTTTTTCTTTAGGTGTATAGTAGTGATATTTTTCATTCATAACTTCGTCTCAATATAAATAATTTGAAACAAATATTACCAATGAAAGATTAAAGAAACCTTATATCAAATCTAGACACAGCCAAAAATCACTTTTCACGACAAAAATCCAGGAGACTTAGATACCCATTTTATTTAGCTGGTCCCTATTAAGATTGACTGCAGTTTGGGCAGCTGCTGGCGCAGGCCATGCTATCGCCGAAAATGAGGCGACTAGCGCTGCAGGAGACAAACCCTGCTGATTGTTCACAGCACCAGAAGCAACTGGCATTACAGATTCATAACTTTGCAGTGTTTCAAGAAATACCTTCTGTAAAATCTCAAAGTTACCCGCAAATTCTCCTAGAGAATCCATAAAGATTTGCATACTGACAACAATATTTGGGTCGTTGATATACTTTTGTTTCAGAAGACAAGCCTTTGCAATCAAATCTCTGAATCTATTAATAGAATCTTGATTATCTTTAAATAAACCACTGACACCAGTACTTGGCTGGTAGGCACGTTTGTACAGTTCAAATTCAAATTGTAGTAACAAAATTTCGATTGGAAACATTTTTTTCGCCTTTAAATGTTGTAAGTATTCTAAAACAGAACTGTTGTCCGACTGCACTTCGGTCTTAGCGTTTGGTTTACTCTTCGCGGCTAACGCTGCTTTTTGTATCACTGATAACCTTTGCTGATAATTACTTGCCCTTATATAAGCTAATTTGTAATAGGCCAAGGCACCTTCATAATTTATTACTTTCAAAGATTCTGCTTTAGTAACTAACTTTACTGAAGAACTGTTAATCATCATTGGATAGTCTTTAAATCTGCAACAGTCATGGAACGTTTCTATTGTTTCTGCAGTTAAATGGACTATTAATGCTCGGATATAGTCATCTCGATCCTTATCGACTGTTATAGCATGAAATCCAGCTAGCCTTATAGAATCAGTGTTTGCTGCTTTATCATCGAGAAAAACAACATCTTCTGATCTGATTTCTTGATAACCAGCGGGTGAGATAATCTCAACAATACCAATCTTACGCAAATGATCATTTACTTTGACATAGAGCCTAGCTTCGTCAAGTGCTCGAAAAAGCGAGAGTAATTTATTATTTCCCCAGCGAAGAACTTGATAATAGGATAAAAATTCTTGTGCTTTAATCTTAATTTTAGTGGCTGGCTCATTCTTTCTTTTCTCATCGCCTCCTACGTTCACAATCCAAGTCGTATCAGGCTTAATGGTTATACGTGCTAATACTTCTCCTGATTGTTCAACTGGTACAACCCATACACCTTTTTCCAAGGAAAAAGTAGTGCCAGGATTACTGCCTGGAATTTTAGCGACAGCCGCAGAAAGGGATAACTCCGCCCTAGCCTTTACAGTATCTAAATCTAGCTTTTCTACCCTTAACACTTCAAATTCAGCACCTTCAACTATTTCCGCACCATTAATAAATGATTGGTCGTTGATAATTGGATAGCAAGGATTGAGATCGATACCAAGCTGCTTAAAAGCTCTTATTGAAGAATCATGCTCACGTGAACTTGCTCCCGCTGAACAAATTGCAATCCTATTACTAGGTGTAGAGACAATTGCGTGTAATAGCGGCCTGTCAACAATTCTATACAAAGGGACCCGCTAAAAACTATAGGGGGGTACCACTGTGAAAGCGAAACTGCTCATCAGGTTGCTCAATTAGCTCAGCTTCTTTCTCTGCGAAAAAGTAGATGCGATCGCTAATATCAGATGCAGCAATTTCATGGGCGAATGATAAGTAGGTGTTAAAATGTCGTTCTTCTGCGGCATGTAATTTGCGATAAAACTTTGCAAGATCAGGTTCTACAACGTCTGTTAAAACTCGAAATCGTTCGCAGGAACGTGCCTCAATAAAAGCACCGACGATTAGAGTATCAATCAGTTTTTTGGGCTCATGATTTGTAACATGGCGATGCAGCGAAGTTGCATAGCGACCCGGCGCTAAAGGATGGAATTGCTCTCCCCTGCATTTTATTTGCTCCAAAACCTGCTCAAAATGCCTGAGTTCTTCTCTAGCTAGTGTGGCCATTTTCTTTAGCAAATCGTAGCGATTACTGTAGCGATATATAAGTCCTAAGGCTGTCGCAGCCGCTTTTTTTTCACAATGAGCATGATCCACCAACAGTAGTGCTACTTGAGTCTTTGCTGCTGCCACCCAGCTTTGAGAGGTCTTAACTTTCAAGAAATTATCGATCGTATAATTATTCATCAAACTGCTCTTTTAAGCTTGCTCATTACATCAGAACATGTGTTATAATTCATTAAAACATCATAAATCGGTAGTGGGTTATGGCTTCAGGTTTTTATGGCACATATGCTTGTTTATTCATAGGTTTTTCTAAAGACCTGAGTCAGTACGTCGTGGATTCAGCTCTTAAAAAATCAACTAAGCAAACGTCTGTCTTAGGTATCACGTATCTCGATGGAGATCAAGTTTCCCAAGCCCTAAATGACCCTCGAAATAAAGATTTAAAAACCTTTGTGGGGACTGCCTATAAGGACTTCATCGAAACTAACCATCTCCTACTTCAAGGCCAAGAATCAGTTCGTGATAAGAAGACTTACTTAGAAGAAGCGTTGGGTGCCTTGGACGAAAAACGACGAATCTCAAGCGGTACTGCACAAACCACTGTCAATGATGCAATCTCCTCATTGAACACTGAATATAAACAGTTAAATAATATCGATAATGCCTACGAATATAATGACAAGCAGCTAGACACCATTGGTGATTTTAGTTCGGTCATTTCGACCATGCGTGATGACCGTGATCAATATAATGAGCAAAAACTTCAAGAGCTCTATGAAGCGATAACAAAGGTCCTACGTGATAGTGGTATCCAAGATCTACCATCCGGTGAAGTCGATAACTTACTCCGGCCTGACGCTTACGTTGAAGTTTATAATCGCTTTTTGGATACCGGAGCGAATAAAGAATTACCAGCTGACGAAATAGAACGCATTCTTCATTTGAATAACCCAACTTTTGAAACTTACTACAAATTAAAAGCTTATTTAGCGATCCGTTCCGTTTATTTTGCCCGCGAAAATATGGGTCAGATTATGCGCCGACTTGATACCGTACTAGCTAAAACAAAGGAAGAAGGCGAAAAATTGGCTCAAAAACAAGAGCCTAACATTAATGCAATTGCTGAAAAAATAAAACCCATTACTGACAATATTAATTCCAATAACACTACTGTCGATAATTTAGCCAAAAAACGCGAAGATGTCTTAAAGAACGTCGGGGATGTTGTTCGAGATATTGAACAACGGTTCCAAACACGTATCTCTGAGGCTGAACGCGTTGAGCCTAAGAAGATTCAGCCTACATAGCAATAACTAATCCATACTAATCATAAATAACTAGACAAAAACTTATTTTTTATTCATAATATATGAATTATTTATATTAATATTTGGTTTTATTGTGTCGCAAATAAATTCTGAAACGTTAGTAAAGTTACGTTCTAATGACCCAGCCCTCACCCAGCTTGACCTAAGTAACCAAAAGCTGGACGCTACTGACATCGCTATTCTTGTCACTGCCCTTGAGAATAATACTTCCCTTCGCACTCTTGATGTGGGAGCAAACAGTATTGGAGACAATGGAGCCAATGCATTGGCATTGCTTACAAACCTTAACTCTCTTGCTGTCTACAATTGTGAAATTGGAACTGCTGGTGCGCAGCCTCTAGCTACAAGCACTCATCTAAGAACGCTTGATATCAGCTATAACGAAATAGGAGATCTTACAGCTGAACTTTTTAGCAACAATACTCACCTTACCTCGTTAAATGTAAATCGTACCCAGATATCGGCTGAGGCAGCTAAAAAATTAGCTAAGAACACCCAACTTAAATCTTTAGAACTTGCCTATAACGGATTTGGTGACGATGTTGCAATCGCTTTTGGCCCTAATAATCATCTCACCTTCCTAAATCTTGCAAACTTATACGAATCAGATAACAGAGTGACGGACGCAGGAGCGAACGCTTTAGCAACAAATGATCACCTGACTAGATTGAATCTTAGTGACAATAGCATCACCCATCTAAGCGCAGAAAATTTTAAATGTAATACTAACCTCATCTGCTTAGATCTGTATAGAAACTCCTTTGGTCCAAGAGGAGCAGCTCTTTTAGCTCTTAATACTCATCTAACAATCCTTGATCTTAGTCATAATCAAGTTGGAGAAGAAGGCGCCATCTGCCTATCTAGAAATACTCACCTACAAGCTCTGAATCTAAGCTCCAATGAGCTCACTTGCAATGCAGTTAAAGCGTTAGCCAAAAATACCACACTGACAAGTCTTGATCTTACTTATAATTCAAAAATGAGTGTTGGCGTATCCGATTTTTTCAATAATACAACGCTAACTACTTTTAGTATGTCAACTTTTTCTGTTTTTGACTTAGACCTTGAAACAGCATTGAAGAAGACCGTGGCTCTTAATAAAAAAGCTAAAGACTTACTGTTTGTTGAGCAGGTCACTATAGTCGCGCAAGGTAATCGAAACACACCTCAAAATCTTTCTTTATTAAAAAATCTACCGTCGGAAATATTACTCATCATTCTTGGCTACGTGGCTGGCAATACTTTAGGTAAACCAGAAGCTATCACTAATATTTGTCAATTTATATTTGCTAACATTAAACGATCAGGAAAATCGCATTGGCGATTAGGCGATGGCAAAATAACCTTTTTTAAAGTCTGGAATGAAGAAGAACGGAAGGAAGTTGAATTGCGTTTTGCAAAACAATCTGCGGCAACGAACGTCGTAGTCTTAAATTAATCATTTACCGTGTCTGATGATAAATTTGAGTAGCGATTAAGATGAATCAGATGTATTGGTGAATGTCATTTGTCGATTCCCGCGCAAACGGGAATCCATGCTTGAAGCCACTCCTCGAATGGATTCCCGCCTTCGCGGGAATGACAATAAACCTGCGCGGGATTGACAATTAAAAGATAGGGATGACCAGAGTGAATTACACCTCATTATAAATCTCAATAATCTGACCACTCGCATCAACTATTGCTTTAGCCTGCTTTGCAGAATCACTTCTTGAGTCATGCAACTTCTCAAAATACGAAGTGTCCACGCCGCCTGTTATATATCGTCCAGTAAAAACTGAATCTTCAAGTTGCGTGATCTTAGGATTACAGCGGTGCACAGCGTCACGTAATTTATCTATGTCCTGAAAAATCACCCAATCGGCACCAATGAGTTTTGCAATTTCCTCGGGTGATTTATTGTGGGCGATGAGCTCTTCTGCTGTTGGCATGTCTATGCCATAGACATTCGGATATTTCACCTCAGGAGCCGCTGATGCGAAGTACACTTTTTTAGCTCCTGCGTCACGTGCCATTTGGATAATTTCTTTGGATGTGGTTCCCCTCACGATCGAATCATCGACTAATAACACATTTTTATCTCGAAATTCTAATGAGATGGGATTTAATTTTTGTCGTACTGATTTCCTTCGTAGCTTTTGACCTGGCATGATAAATGTTCGTCCGACGTAACGATTCTTCACAAAACCTTCGGTATATTTCACGCCTAACTCTGCAGCTAAGGGCAGCGCCGCGGTGCGACTGGTATCAGGAATCGGAATAACAACATCAATATCATGGTTAGGATGTTCTTTTATGATCTTTTCAGCCAGTAATTTACCCATGATGGCACGAAGATAATGCACCGAAATTCCATCTAAAATAGAATCGGGTCTTGCTAAATAAATGTATTCAAAAAGGCAGGGCGATAACATGGGATTTGTTGCGCATTGCTTGCGATGAAGCTCACCTTCTTTGGTAATGTAAACTGCTTCACCGGGCTGGAGGTCTCCTTGCAACTCATAGCCCAACGCATCTAATGCGATGCTTTCTGAGGCAATCATATAATCTGTACCTTGTTCGGTTTCTCTCTTCCCCCAAACGCCGGGACGAATGCCATGAGGATCACGAAAACCGACAATCCCATATCCTGCAATCAACACGACTGCAATGTAACCACCAACACATCGTTTATGGACCGCAGTAACTGCATTGAAAACATCTTCAGGAGTTAAATTAATTTTTCCAAGTCGCTGTAATTCGTGGGCAAACACATTCAATAACACTTCCGAATCCGATTCGGTGTTCAAGTGCCTTAAATCGGCTTCTAATAAATTTTGGGTGAGCTCGCGAGCATTAATGAGATTGCCATTGTGAACAATGCTAAGACCATAGGGTGAATTAACATAAAAGGGTTGTGCTTCGGCAGCACTAGCACTACCTGCAGTTGGATAGCGAACGTGCCCTATTCCCATGTTACCTTGTAAGCGCAGCATATGCTTTGCATGTAAAGCTTCTCGTACCAAACCATTGGCTTTGCGTAATGCAATTTTATTACCATCACAAGTTAACACCCCGGCAGCATCTTGACCTCGATGTTGGATGGCAGTTAGTGCATCATAAATATCTTGATTAACGTGGTTTTTCGCTACTGTACCTATAACGCCGCACATCTATGAACTCCTAAGCTTTCGAATTTGCAAAATAATGAGACATCCCATTGAAATGATTTGGAATAAATTGCTGCAACCATGCTACGAGGGCATCGAACATCGGTATTAAATAAGATGATTGCCACCAAGGTTCTCTAACAATCGAAGTCATATTGGCAAATAAAATGAAGATGGCGACTAACAGAACCCCACGAGCAAAGCCAAACACCATCCCAAGTAAACGATTAGCGCCAGACAATCCTGTACTCTTAATCAACATACCGAAGAAATGGTTAATGATGGAACCAATAATGAGGATGATAATAAATAAGATTAAGAAGCTAACCAGAAAACGGATCGAAGGCGTATGAATCATACCAGCTAAACGATCGCTTAATGGATGACTTAATTTAAACGCGAATATAGCAGCAATAATCCAGGTGAGCAGTGATACTGCTTCGGAGGTAAAGCCACGAAACAAACTAATTAGCGTCGAGACTAAAATAATAATGAGGATGAAATAATCAACCACTCCGAAAGCTAAAACATGGGGTGTTATGCTGGTCATACGCTAGGCTTCACTATTACACCGTGAATCTTCAAGCTTTCCTCTATCTTAGAAAGCGTTTCATCTGATGCACTATGTTTATCATTTGGTCCAACTAACACTCTAGTAATGTCATCGCCTTTGGCATTTTTACCAACTTTACTGTATGCAGAAAAGCCTTTTTGTTTGAGTTCTTTTACTAGATGCTGCGCATTTTCGCTTTCACTGAAGCTACCCAGTTGAATAGTCCAGCCCTTAGCAGGTGCCTTTTTAGCGATTTTAATAGTCTCTTTAGGCGTAGGAATTTTAATTTTTGCTAAGCTAGGTTTTTTGGGTTCCGATATTTTATGCTTCGCGGTTGTAGTTTTCGCAGGATGAGGTGTTTTTTCTTCTTCAGTGTGCATCACTTTATTTTGAACTTGCGCTATTTTTGATGATTCAAGTTGCGCGTGAGGTTTTGAATCTTCTCCTTGAATTAACTCGTCATCTTCTTCTGGAATGGCTTTTGATGTGTTATCAGTAGTTCCGGGTTCCGGAATGCCTGCTTGATCTTCTGGAGCTTTAAACTGATTAGCAGCTTCACTTGGGGCTATCGCCACTGTCGGTTGAGATGGCTCTTTGATGAAGTTCTCATCACTTTCGCCAGCTTTTAAGTTCGCTAAGTTATTTTTGGCATCATACTTATCTTCAAAAACGGCTCGTTGATTACTACCAAATAACCACGGCAGGATGATCAAAGCTAAAAATAGCAGTACGAGTATTCCAATAATACGTTGTTTTAATTGTGTAGCCACAACTACTCCTTTTATTTACTAAGTGCTAAACCTAAACTCAACTCATCATATTTTTATTCCCTCTCCCGCTTGCGGAAAAGGGCTTCACCCAGACCCTCTCCCCCACTTTGTGGGGGAGAGGGAGATTTATGGATAGAATATTCTCTGCAATATTTTAGATACTGTATAAAAAGACCCAAACACTAAAATACGTTGCTGATTGCCTAAGTTAGCACCCGCTGCCTCATATGCTTCAGCCACACAATCATAAGTATATGAACTTTGATTAGCAATATTTTCCAGCTTCGAAGCTAACTCTGTTGCTTGAGTACCACGTGGAACATGGAGGCTGCCAAAGTACCAGTGCTTAATCACCGATTTGAATGGTGTTAAAGTATTTGTAATATCTTTATCTGCTAACATTCCAACTACCGCAACAAGTTCTTCGTTAACTGTCTGACACTTTGATGCTAGCAGGCTTGCTGAAGCCGGATTGTGTGCGACATCCAGAATTGTCGGGTAAGGCTGATCGATTACTTGAAAGCGACCAAGTAGGTTCGCCGTCTTGAGACCTTCTTTAATATTTTCTATTGAAACCGGTAATCGCGTTGCTAATAGATTCAATGCCTTTAATACCGTCGCAGCATTTTGAATAGGTAACATCGGTAGCGGCAATTCTTCGTAAAATGAGCCTTCATCTTCAAAACTCCAAGAGTGATCAGCCACCGAATATCGGTATTCGTGATTGACTCGATAGAGCTTGGTTTGATGCTGCTTTGCATAATCAATAATCGTCACGGGTGGCTGCTCATCTCCGATGACGGCGCTGCAACCAGATCTAAATATTCCTGCTTTTTCTAAAGCAATCTCTTCTCTGGTATTGCCTAGCCATTCAGTATGATCTAAATCTATCGAGGCAATGATGGCTAGATCAGCATCAACGATATTGACTGCATCTAAACGACCACCGACTCCAGCTTCTAATAAAATAACGTCAAGTTGCGCCTGTTTAAAAATCCATAGCGCTGCCAATGTGGTGAATTCAAAAAAGGTCAAAGGCAAATCTTGTCGAGCACTCTCGATGACTTCGAATGCGTCGACTAAGGATTCGTTCGAGATATTGGCATTATTGAGTCTAATTCGTTCGTTGAATTCAAGTAAATGTGGAGAGGTATAAGCGCCAACTCGATAACCGCTTAACGCTAAGATCGTTTCAAGGTATTTAACAGACGATCCTTTGCCATTGGTGCCGCCGATCATAATAACAGGACAATCAAATTTGATGATCTGTAGTTGTTTAGCTAATTGCCCAATACGCTCTAACCCTAGCTCTACACTCTTCGGGTGAAAAGTCTCAATTTTATCGAGCCAGGCTTCTAGAGTTGGCATTCACACTATTCTCTGTCGAGTAGATCGTTAGGGTATTGGTTTGTGAACTTTGCTAGTATTCGCGCAATTCTTGGTCGCAAATAACGGCGATCGATGATCATGTCAATAGCGCCATGTTCCAATAAAAATTCGCTGCGTTGAAATCCTTCCGGCAATTTTTCGCGCACAGTTTGTTCAATGACACGAGGACCCGCAAAGCCAATTAACGCTTTAGGTTCAGCTATAATAACATCTCCCAACGTTGCTAAACTTGCTGAAACCCCACCTGTAGTTGGATCGGTAAGCACTGAGATAAAAGGAATTCCTTTCTTAGAAAGTTTGGCTAGTGCTGCACTTGTCTTAGCCATCTGAAATAATGAAATGAGACCTTCTTGCATCCGGGCACCACCGCTGGTAGCAAAATTAATCAATGGCATTCGAGATTCCAATGCAGCCGTGGCCGCTTGGATGAAGCGCTCACCCACCGCACTACCCATTGAACCACCAATAAAGTCAAACTCAAAAGCACTGGCCACCACTGGCATGCCATATAACTTGCCTTGCATCACGATGAGCGCTTCTTTCTCTCCAGATTTTTTCTGGGCAGACACAAGTCGGTCTTTATATTTTTTGCTATCTTTGAAGCGCAATGGATCTTGTGGCCCAATACCAGCCGCCAATTCAGTCCGAGAGTCAGGATCTAAAAAGCTTTCTAAGCGCGCTCGCGCCTTGATACGGGTATGAAAGTTACATTTTGGACAAACGCCAAGATTTTTACTCAACTCGGCGGCATATAAAATAGCATCACAGCCAGGACATTTGGTCCAAATACCCTCTGGTATCCCCTTCTTTTCGCTGGAGTCAGTTCGAATTTTGTTAGGAAATAATTTCTTCAGCCAAGTCATAAGCTATCCTTTTGCAATTGATCTGCATCACCACTGGCAATACGTACCAATTCTTCGTAAATAATTTTATTGCTTTCCGGCAGGATATAACTTGCCAACCGTTGTTGCTGATCATTTTTATTAGCATAAGCTTTCAAAATGGATTGCAATAAAGTGTCTGGAGTTAAATTTTCTTCGTAAAGTACTTTAGTTAAACCAAGTCGTGCAAAAAAATTGGCATTGATGATTTGATCGCCTCGACTTGCCCGTCTAGATAACGGAATGACCAAATGAGGTTTTTGCAGTCGCAATAACTCATACAACGAATTAGAACCCGCTCTAGAGAGAACCAAATCACTACAAGCAAATAAATCTGCTAATTCCTCATCAATATATTCAAATTGGCGATAACGATCATTATCGGGAACTGCACTATCTACTTTTCCTTTACCGCAGACATGCGCAACTTGGAACGTTTCAAGTAGCTGCGGCAGGATTGCTCTCACAGTTTGATTAATCCGTAAGGCACCCAGCCCTCCTCCAACGATAAGCAGAACAGGATCTTTATCATTAAAACGACACAGCGCAAGCCCGCGTTCTTTTTTCCCCTGAAGCAATGATTCACGTATAGGGTTGCCAGTCACTAAAATTTTTTTAGCGGGGACATTGCGTTGACTATCGTCGAAACTAACAAAAACTTTCGACGCAAACGGGAAGCTCAAGCGGTTAGCAAGTCCAGGCGTAAGATCCGACTCATGGATGACGACAGGTATTCTATTTAACCAGCCACCAAACACGATCGGAAAAGCGACAAACCCGCCTTTTGAGAAGATAACGTCTGGCTTTAGCTTCCAACATAATCGAACTGCTTGATAAATTCCCAATAATACGGCGAATGGTTCAACAAAGGTTCGCCAGCTAAAGTAGCGACGCAATTTGCCAGTTGCAATACTATAGTAGTCCACTCCCAAGCGTTTAATAATATCATTTTCGATACCATGCTTAGAGCCAGCATAATGCACCTTCCAGCCACTTCGTTGGAAAGCCTGAATAATAGCGATGTTAGGCGTTACGTGACCTGCAGAGCCACCACCAGTAAATAAAATTGTATGCATCACAGCGTTCTTTTTTGAGTCAAATTGGGCCATCGAACATGATATTACGAGTGTCTATAATAATCCATTACCGTATTCATAAAAAACTTCATTTTTTCAGGGTCTTTTAGCCCTTTAGAGCGTTCAACCCCCGAAACCACATCTATCGCATAGGGCCTCACTGAAGCTATAGCGTTTGCAACATTATCTACAGTTAAACCACCTGCCAAAATAAATGGCTTAGTTAAATTAGTCGGCAACTTAGTCCAATCAAACGTTTGGCCACTACCGCCAGGCAAACTACAATGTGCTGTATCAAACAAAAAAGCAGCTGCATCAGGATAGAGTTCTTCGATGTCACTAGACAGTTGTTCATCCCCTACCGCAATCGCTTTGATATAAGGTCGATTAAAACCATGGCAGTAATAATGCGGCTCTTTGCCGTGAAATTGCAACACATCTAAAGGAACCAATTTAAGGATATTTGCGATGAACTCCGCAGATTGGTCGACAAATACCCCAACTTTGGTAATAAATGGTGGTAGGTGTTGACAAATCTCCAAGGCCTCTTTGGTGCCAATATGACGAGGGCTTTGCGCATGAAAAATCAAGCCGATGGCATCTGCACCTAATTCTGCTGCCACAAGGGCATCCTCAATATTAGTCATGCCGCAAAATTTTACTCTGATTCGATTAGCACTAAGCATGTTCCCCCCAATAGTTTAAAGGGCTTTTAAAATCACAAGGTAGCGTATATTGATCGGCATAACGAACTCCAGTCAGGTAAAGTCCTGAAGGCGCAGCTGTTTTACCTCCATAAGTTCGATCTTTAGCTAATAAGACTTCTTGACACCAATCGTAACCTTTTCTGCCCTGACCTATTTCAATCAAAACACCCGCGATATTGCGAACCATATGATGAAGGAAACTATTTGCAACAATATCGATCACCACTAATTTACCGATTCTTGTAACATTCATAGCATAAATATGCCGAAAAGCTGTGCGGGATTGACACTGTGCACTTCGAAACGAACTGAAGTCATGCTCTCCTATTAAACACTGCGTCGCTTTTTGCATCTCAACTTCATTTAGAGGGTGATTAACCCAGGTCGTCGTGCCACAAAATAGCGAAGATCTCACTGGGTGATTGTAAATGAGGTATTGATAGCGTCGTGACAAAGCTGAGAAGCGCGCGTGAAACTCCTGATCCTGCATAGTTCTCACCCACTGAATACTGATTGCGCCAGGTAAATAAGTATTCGCGCCAAGCAACCATGCGATTTCTTTGCGATCTGCCTGAGTATCAAAATGAATGACTTGATTTGTGGCATGAACGCCACGATCGGTACGACCAGCACAAAAAATTTTAATAGTGTCGTCGGCAACTTTGCTTAAAGCATGTTCAAGTGTCGTTTGAATAGTGATGACATCGTCTTGGGATTGCCAGCCATGGAACTTATTGCCATTATACTCGACCCCTGCAACGATTCTCATAGTGCCAAATTCAACTTCGCCATTAAGTCTCTAGCTATTTGCTGTTGATTTTCATCACCTTTTTGTAACACATCTTTCAAAGTTGATTGTGCAGAATAATCGTCGCCCATATCGATATAAGCTCGAGCTAAATCTAATTTAGTTGGGATACTTTCTTTGCCTTGGAGAAAATCATATTCATCATGTTCTGCCTTATCCTTTTTCGAGGTACTGCGATTTTTACCAATTCCGATATATGCCCAAAGCAGTAAAGCCAATGCTAGTAAACTTCCCCCCAAACTCCAACCATACTCTTTCAGGTTTTTGAGCACAGCTTGACCGTAACCAGTATCTTGATTCTTGATATAGGTACTAAGCTGGATAAAGTGATAACTCATCGTCTTTAGTTGCTCATTAAGTTGCGCGACCTTTGTCTCTAACGCTTGATTATGTTGCTTCAAACTCGCTAATTCAGCAGTAGTCTGCTGCTCAAACCGCGCAGTATTTTCGACTAAAGTTGCTATCTGGTCAGAATTAGTCGTGCTTAGGCTGGTCATCGTGGTTTCAACCTCAGGATTGAACCGATGGCTGGCAATGTCAAAAAATGCAGTGAACGGGCGCGTCTCGGTGGTAGCTAGCTGTTCGTGTGATTCTTGAACTGGCGCCATTTTAGTTTGATCAGCCAAGAGCTCCCCACCTTGAGTCCAAGCCTTATTTTGCTGATCGACCTGCTCCCAAGCGATTTTAGGGGCGATTTTCGCGATCTGGGATTCATCAGGAATGACAAGCCGGAAACCTGATTTCAAAAAATTAATATTAGATTTTGTAAAGGCATTAGGATTTTCATTCAGAAGTGCAATCATTACCTGCTGAACAGTCAAATTACGGCTTGGTCGCACTCGTAAGGCGATTCGATAAAGATGCTCATTTTGCAGAGTTGGACCGTAAACTGGACGATTCGAGTTAGCCAGAACCGGCGTGACCACAAGCGGCAATAACAACATGCCATAGAAAATCTTTTTCAATGTGACTTACTCCTAGGAAGAGGTGGTAAATCATAAAGTATTAAAATGAAATCTTCTAGTGAGAATAAGAATTAAGAATGAAACTTAGGTTTAATTTGGGGCTTGTCTTCTGTGTCCAACCCAGTTAGGTTAGCGTCTTTATCAGCCCTTAAGAATGGCGGAATATCAGGTTTTGCCCTAGCGGATGTCGCTGCTGGCTGTCGCTCTTCAGCTAATCTTTGCTTCATATAGCGATCGGCACGAGCATGGAAATACGCTTGACAAGCATTGACGAAAAGTTGCGTGGCAGCAGGACCTAAGTCAAAAGGAACTCTGAGAACTGTTTTAACAATGTCATCTATGGAATATTGTGCCATTGACGCGCCCAAAAAAGATTAATCTATATATAAATATATCAGAGGATTATTAAAAAATTCTTAAATGCCACAGCATTTATGACCCTAATCTGGGCGAACTTTCAGTTTCTGCGTCAGGTTGTGGCGCTTCTGGCAATGCTAAATTGGGCCTTAGCAATGTACTTAATACGCTTATTGCCGAACCTTCAAAAATGGCCTCTGAATATCTTCGAACTTCTGCCTCTGCCAGATTCTTCTCAAGAGTTGCCTGAGTTAAGGCTTTCTTTAGCCTCTCATTTTCTTCCCTCAAACCATCCATTGCCCACCTTTTGTTAATTTGTCCTATTGACCTTCCAGGATACAATTTTGACACTGCTGCCTGCGGTGGTTGCTGAGTCAGCCGTGACGCTACTTGCTGTGCAGCATTTAATTGTAACTGCAATAAAGCGTTTTGAGCAGCTAGCGCTTTATTCTGCTCAACCAGCCTTCCCCTATCATCTTCTGCTGATATAACTGGTCGGACATTAGCAACACTGACTATTTCAGGTTCTAATGGATTTTTGATTACTAAATCTCTAGCACCTTTAGTCTTATGGTGTTCTTTAAGTCCTTGACGTATCTGATCGATCAACTTTGCAACCACGTTCTGAGGAGTCGATAGCGAGAAAATAATTTCTTTAATCGTCAAATTCGAAATTAAGTTATCAATATCTTTCTGATCCAATTCCTTGAATAGAAGTATGGTTTTTGATTTTATGGCTGCAATTTGTTTTGGCAGTAACCAAGAATCAACACTAACTATCTTGTCTTCGGGGATACTACCAATTGTGTTAACCGGTGTAGAACATGAGACACGTATCTCAGATAAATAAGGAGGTAAAGCTCGTAATACATTTGGAGGGCTATCCGATAATTTAACTATCACACCTTCTGGTATATGGCTCAATTTTGAGGTATCCGAGCGAATGACCAAGATAGAACCTGCAGGTAAAGTTTTGACTGCATCGATCTTCATTTCGTCAATATAAGGCATGATAGCAACTCCTAAATCAGATAATGGTGTTATCTTAGCCAACATTTATTAAATTAATCTTACGCTTTGGACAGGACAAAAAAACGTCTACCGTC
>DJAM01000161.1:22025-24965 GCA_002429595.1 Coxiellaceae bacterium UBA6002 | reverse complement strand
GAGACCTGCCATGTCCATCATTGATCAGTTAAAAAAAGCGCTTCAAAACGCCTTGGAACAGTTCGTCAAAGATCATGGACAGCTCTCCCCGGAGCGTCAACAGAATGTGCGAGAGATTCGCCGAATCATGGTGGCATCAGGCCCCACCGAAATTCGAGAAGTATTGTGTCAGTATGTTGAAAACCTTTCCACGGGAATTATAACGTTATGGCCATTTTTAGAAGTGAATAAATTCAAAAATGCGATGCTTGGTGTTCTTAATGCGCCGCAATTTTCTGAACGCAATATTTTAAAAGGACTCATTGCCCAGCTAGGTGAACACATGGCCAGTCATCAACCCGACCAGGGAAAGAAAAATGATGCTGAACTTCTGACACGGCTGGAACGACTTGAAAAAGTAGTGAGTTTTCAAAGCCATGAAGTGTCAGGTTTGCAGCAAGAGATCAGTCGACTTAAGCAGGAGAACCAACATTTGACTAAAACCATTGCGCTCTTATCCGACAAAAACAATCAGTTAATATTGGCTCATCAAAAATTGCGCGAAGAAAAAGTGCAGGTTGAAAACAATGCCAATCAATTAAAACAAGCTTATGCAGAGTTACAACAAGAAAATGCTGCACTTAAAAAGCGAATTGAGGAATTAACCGCTAAACCTAGCAAGAAGTCAGAAACTGAAAACAGTTTTGACCGTCAAAAACTGACGAGGATCAATCCTTTTATTCCTCTATTTAAAAATAGTCGCACCTGCAAGTCTGAGGCCAATGAGGATGCGTTACTATTAGAAACAATTGAAAATGATGAAAAGCACGTCAGCGGTCGCAGTCTTTCGCTTCGCACTTAATGCAAAATCGTGGCGTAGGTCAATGGTTAGCTGGGTAAATAAAAATGAGAAAAAGCCTTAAACAACAACGTCGCTTTGAGAAACTGCAACAGGAGTTGGGACCAGATTTGTTGGCTTACCTGTCTGATCCAGCAATTATCGAAATTCATCTGAATGCCGATGGTCGATTGTGGATACGAACGCATGAGGAATTTAAGGATACTAGTATCTTTATGGATCCTTTACAGTCACGAGAACTGATTGGCAGTGTTGCCGATCATTATGGGTTAGTTGCCAATCACGCTGCACCTCTTTTGGAAGCGGAAATACCGGAAAGTGGTTATCGATTTGTGGCTTTTTTGCCACCGGTCGTCACTGCGCCTGCGTTTTCCATTCGAAAACCTTCTACGCAAATCTTTACCTTAGATGATTACCGGCATCAAAACGTCATCACTTCCCATCAAATTGAGGTCTTACGAGGCGGCATTCATGCCAATGAATCTATATTGATAGCTGGAGGCCCTGGGACGGGTAAAACCACCTTTGCTAATGCGTTGTTAAATGAGATGGTGGCCTTGGGCCATCCTTATCAGCGCTTTATTTTGATTGAGGATATTCGTGAGCTAAAGTGTACAGCCCCGAATACGTTGCCACTTAAAACCGCTGATTTTATCAATCACCACACGCTTTTCATCAAGACGCTTCGGGCCAGTCCCGATCGTTTAATCATCGGGGAATGTCGGGGTAGTGAAATGGCGACAGTTCTACAAGCCTGGAACACGGGTACGAAAGGAGGACTGGCTACCATTCATGCAAATACCGCAAGAAGTGCATTGATGCGCGTGAATGATATGGCTCAAGAATCCGATATTCCCAGTTCACCTCGTTTGATTGTGGAGAGCATAGGGTTCGTGGTGTCGTTAACATCGCATGCCAAATCAGGTCGACAAGTGAATGAAGTTTTACAGGTACTGGATTATAAGGATGACGATTATGTTTTACAAAAGTGTTAATGCTTTCTGCCGTAAAACCTTCAGCGCTTTATTGTTGCTGCTCCCCTCTCGTTTATTCGCCAGCACTCAGATGCCATGGGATGACAGTTTATTAGTGGTTCAAAATGCTTTAACGGGTACCACTGCGCATATCTTAATCATCATTGCCATAGCCATGAGCGGATTGATGTGGGCCATGGGTGAGCAAGCCAGCATGATCCAAAAAGCCGGCAAAATTATTTTTGGAGGCTCTATCGCTACCGGGGCAGTTTCTATTTGTTCTGCCTTAAAATTGGTGGGTGGATTTTAAGATGGAGCATTCTAGCCTCTCCAAAGAGACAATTGAAATCATCCCTTGTCCTATTCATCCCTCGTTAGTTAGACCTATTTTATTAGCAGGGGCCGATCGACGTTTAGTGTTGCTCAATCTGACCTTGATTATCCTGCTGATTTTTGGTGTGGGTATTCACCTAACCACAATCTTAGCCGCTCTCTTTTTCGCAGTGATTGGACAAGGCATTTTAATTCGCATAACCCAATATGATGCGGATTTCTTACAAGTTTATTTAAGACATATTCGTTACCGAGATTTTTATTTGGCACAAAGTTCTGTCTTTGCCAAAGCGTTGCAGCGATCGACGTTTTTATAAAAAAACAAAAATGAATAATAAAAAAAATGAAAAAAATAAAACCATTAAGTGAAGTAAGATGAAAGATTATCGTTACCAAGCACAAGGGTTAGGTGATTTATTAAATTATGCTTCGCTGATTGAGGAAGGCATCTTATGGTTAAAGGATGGCGCTTTTTGTGCTGGCTGGGAAGTCGAAGGAAGAGATTGTTATTCCGTTGACCCTGCCTGGATCGTTGCAGCACGTCAGATACTCAATGCTACTTTTATGCAATTAGAAAATGGCTGGATGTTGCATAGCGATTTGCTCCGAAAGGAGGTAGCGGATTATATCGATCCGACATTAAATCATTTCCCGAATGCCATGAGTTTATTTCTAGAGAAAGAGCGAAGCGATTATTTTTTACAGAAAAAACATTTTGAAAGCCGAACTGTCTTTATATTGACATATAAACCGCCAGCACCGGTTGAGAGTGGGTTTCAACGCTTTTTTATGGCA
>DJAM01000161.1:0-21923 GCA_002429595.1 Coxiellaceae bacterium UBA6002 | reverse complement strand
TTTCAACGCTTTTTTATGGCAGGGGAAAAATCCGAATCTGCCCTAGAAGAAGGGCTGCTTCATTTTAAGACCAAGTGTACTCAGTTCCAAAATGCTTTGTCGAAGATTCTAACCATGAAGCCACTTAAAAGTGATCAGTTATTGAGTCATTGTCATTTCTGCTTGAGCGGATTACCGCATGCCATTAAAACACCCAAGGTGCCTTTTTATCTGGATCAATACTTATCAACTCAAGATTTTCTGGGGGGCTTTGCTCCTCAAGTGGGTGAGAAGCATATCGCTGTAGTTGCCATCAACAGTTTTCCCTTAGAAAGTACGACAGGAATGTTACAAGCCTTAAGTGAATTACCCATCGCTTTTCGCTTTTCACTTCGTTTTATCTTTATGGGGAGTTTGAAGGCGGGTGGTGAGCTCAAAAAACGTCGGCGCTATTGGTTTCAAAAACGTTTTGGGTTTACCGGCTTGATCAAAGAAATCTTCCAAAGTCATGCACAGGGGTTCTTGGATCAAGATGCCTTAGCAATGACTCAGGATGCCGATCAAGCCTTGCATGCCGTTGATTCCGGCGCAATGGGAAGTGGCTATCTTACCTGTAGCTTCATCCTGATGGAAAAAGAAGAGGAGCAACTTGAGGAGTGCATCAAGCTGTTATTTAAGCTTTTAGAAAGTCGAGGCTTTACACCTCGTGTTGAAACTATTAATGCCATCGAAGCATATTTGGGAAGTTTACCAGGACATGGCTATCAAAATATTCGAAAACCAATACTCTCCACCTTAAATTTAGCCGATTTTTTGTCGTTAAATGCAATTTGGAAAGGACAAGTTACCCATCCTTGTCCCTATTATCTGCGGCAGAGTCCACCACTTTTTTATGCCCAAACGCAAGGTAAAACACCGTTTTCTTGCAGTTTGCATGTGGATGATGTTGGTCACACCTTAGTGATTGGCGATACTGGCAGTGGTAAAAGTACCTTGCTTGGCTTTTTAATGACACAACACTTACGTTATCCCAGTGCCCAGATTTTCATGTTTGATAAGGGGTATTCGAGCTTTACGCTTTGTCATGCGTTAGGCGGTAGTCATTATGATATTGCGAATGATGGACTCTGTTTTGCCCCTTTACAGAATATCACCAATGACAGCGAGATGGATTGGGCTTGTGAGTGGTTAGAGACACTGTATGAATCACAGGGATTAGCCATAACACCCCTGCATCGCGCAGAAATTCGCGACAGTCTCTTGCGGCTTCGTATCAAAGCTCATCCAACGTTAAGTGATTTGCAAACGAGTTTGCAACACCCTGAATTAAAGCTCTCGTTAGAATTTTATACCTTAAGTGGTGCAATGGGTCAGTTATTAGATGCAGAGCAGGATGATTTTGCTTCGGGTTTTTTACATGTATTTGAAATGCAGCAGTTATTAAATAAAGAAGAAAAGTTTGCCATCCCAGTTTTAAATTATCTTTTTCATCAAATCAATCAACGTTTGGCTGTGAACAAACCATCATTGATTATCATTGAAGAAGGTCATCGTTTTTTAAAAGGTTACTTTGGAGCACAGTTAGAAGTGTGGTTGCGGGAATGCCGTAAACACAATACGTCAGTTATCTTTGTGACACAGAGTTTAGCTGAAGTTCATGCCGCTCCTAGCAAAGCCATTTTGTTAAACAGTTGTCCGACACGTATTTTTTTACCCAACATCAATGCCCTTGCTCCCTATAACCAAGCGCTCTACCAAGAGCTAGGATTAACGGAGCAACACTTGCAGTTAATTGCACAGAGTACGCCCAAACAAGATTATTTTTTGATGTCACCACTCGGTAATCGCTTGATGGATCTTGTGTTGTCGAAAACTTTTTTAACGTTAATGGAAAGTACCACGATAGAAGAACGGCAACATATTTTGCAATTAAAAGCGCAATATCAAGAGCAGTGGGTACCGCAGTATTTCAATGAAAAAGGATTGATCCAGGAGGCCAATCGGATAGCCGCTTTAAATCAACCTTAAAAAATAAGAGGTTATGTATTATGAAAAAAATAAAAGCATTTTTGTTAGTCTCTGCAGTGGTTTACTCCTGTCAAAGCTTTGCGATATTACCCATCGTTTATGATCCTTATGATGTGATTCAAAATACGATTACGGCTAAAAACTCGATTCAATCCTTAATTAATCAAGCAGAACAATTGAAATGCGAAGTGCAAAATCTTAAAAAACTAAGTTCACATCCCTTTGAAGGAAATCATCAAATTTTAAGTCAACTGGCTCATCTATCAAGTCAAGGGCAATCACTTTCATATGGATTGGATAATGTCGATAAAGTGTTTGATAAAACTTTTCCCGGACTTTCAGCGACGAAAGATTATCATCAAGCGTATGGTCAATGGTCAGGAAGCACGCGAGATACGTTGAAGAACTCAATGACTGCTTTATCCCTACAAGGCAAACTGTTTGAAGATGAGCATCAAGCACTCAAATTACTTCAGCAACAAAGCGACAGTAGCGAAGGGAATATCGAAGCACAACAAACAGCGCACCGACTTCAATTAGAACAAATTGGTCAGATGCAAAAGCTGCGTCAAGTCCTCTTAAATCAAGCCAGCAGTCAAAATGCCTTTATGGCGTATCAACTGCAAAAAGAACAAGCCGAACAAGCAAGCCTGCATGACTGGATTCAACATAGCCAAGTGAGCTTTAAGCGTTATGACGGACACACTGGCTTTGGTGTGACTGAATTTCCACAACTCCCTTAAAAGAAAAAAAAGATGACAGCGATTTTAAATGATATCACCACCCAATATGCGGCGGCTACCGCCGGTTGGTACCAGTATCTCTTTCCGATCGCAAATCATTTATTTGCAACTTTAGCGGTGATCGAGATTGCCTGGTCGGGCTTAAGCTTCGCGCTTGAAAAACAAGACATGGGTTCCTTATGGGTGGAGTTTTTAAAGCGTATCGTCTTTATTGGTTTCTTTTATGCAGTTCTGCTGCATGGTCATGTGTGGATTCCTTCTATTATCAAAAGTTTTATGTTAATTGGTAGCGGTGCGGCTCATATTGACAAGCTCGATCCTTCCAGTCTTTTCGCGCAAGGCATCAGCATCGCTAACAGTATGTTAGTGCCCTTGGAAGACAAAAATCTCTTCACTCATTTTTTAGGTTTTTTTATGGGTGCGATAGCGGCCTTAATTACGGCGCTTTCCTTTGCCATTATCGCGGGCGAGTTGGTGGTGACCTTAGTGGAATCGTATCTCGTGGTAGGTGCTGGTGTTCTTTTTTTAGGTTTTGGCAGCAGTCGTTGGACCAATGGTTTTACGGTTAAGTTTTTAAATTACGCGATCAGCGTCGGCTGCAAATTGTTTTTTTTGTATTTAATTGTTGGTGTAGGTGCAAATCTTGCGCAGTCCTGGAGTCAATTAATAGTGGCCGGTGGATTAACCAGCATGGCGCCATTTTTGGAGGTCATGGGTGGCTCGTTAATCTTTCTTTTTGTCGCATGGAGTATCCCACACAAAGCGGCTCATTTGTTAAGTGGTAGTATCAGTGCGAATTTTGCAGGAATTTTTGCCGCCGCTCAAATGGTACCTGGCGCAAGAAACGTGTTAAGTGCATCAGTTATTTCCAATACGGCATCCAGTATTAATAAAGGTGCTGCTTCTGCCACACAGGCTTTTACCTCTTCTTTTACTCATACACCTACCTCTTCTACTAACAATCATCAGACGAATAACGCTCAAAACAAGGATAAACCGTGAAAAAAATGAAAAAACTAAAAAAGCTTTTATCAACCAATAACCAAGAATTAGCTGCACAAATTGCTGCCACACAAAACCCTTATCTCAAAGCCCGGTTAGAATGGAATGAGTTATGGGGTGATACGCTAAAGGCTAAATCCCAGTGGCGATGGATTGCTTGTCTTGCCTTATTAGCCAATAGTTTTTTAGTTCTGGGGCTTATTTTCCTGTCGCTTAAATCACAGTACTTGCCGTATGTCGTCAAAGTCGATGATCTGGGTAATGCCCTCTATGGCGGTTTTTTAAATCAAGAGAAAACTATTACTCCGCTGGAGATCAATGCTTTTTTAAGAAACTACTTGGTCAATGCAAGGTCAGTGATGCTAGATGCTTTTGCCGAAAAACGTTCTATTGATTTTGTCTATAGCGTGAGCTTACCACCTGCACGCAAGTTATTGGATGACTATTACCGAAACAATAATCCCTTCGTTGTGAGTCAACAAGAATTGGTAGAAGTCCAAATTAAAGGTGTGGTGCAGAAATCAAGTAAAACCTGGCAAGTAGATTGGGAAGAAATTCATCGAAGTAGTGAAGGCGAACTTTTAAAACAAACTCGTTTTGAAGCCTTAATCACCATTGCGCATTTGTCCGTCAAAAATGTTGAATTATTAAATTCCAATCCCTTAGGGATTTATATTCAGCATATCAGTTGGGCCGAACAAAAATAATTGTCACTTATAAAAGAGAAAGTGAATAACAAATAACACAAACAAAAAATAAAAAATACGGGGGGAGTCTCATGGCAAAACGACAAAGTTATTTACTTTTAATCTTACTTATTTCAATGCTCGTGTCAGGATGTGCGCAAAAGACCTTGCTTTTGCAACAGCCTATAACACTACAAGCAAAAAATTATTCAAAAAAAACTTTGGAAAGTAATGTTATTTATTTACCTTGCTATAAAGAAGCCAGTATTTCCTGTCAGCCTTTACTATTAACGGATATTCGGCTTTTGCCCGGAGAAACGATCTTAAGTTTAAACGCCGGTGATACGGCCAGATGGTTATTCCAAGTGATGGTTAGTAACACCGATGCAGATCCTTTGACGCACGTTCTAGTCAAACCTAAAGAAAGCCATCTTAAAACCAACCTCATCATTGCCACGAATCGAAGAACCTACCACATCAATCTGGTATCAAATGAAGAAGCAAAGGGTAGCTCTATTGTGGCATTTAGTGATGGCAAAAAAACGTTTTGTAACGAGGAAGAACACACAAGAGTAGATAGTCATTATGAGGTCAAAATACCCCACTTCCAAAAGATTCCTTCTTGGGCACCTTACTGTGTGTATAACGATGGCGTTTCTGTTTATATCCATATGCGGCACTTACAGCAAAATGCAGCTCCAAACTTTTACGTATTGAACGATCAACAACATCCATTGGTGGTGAATTATGTCACCACATCTTACGGCTACCGCATTGATGAGCTTTTTGCTAAGGGATTATTAAGGGTAGGGACCGAAGATAAAGCGCAGAAAGTTTTCATTAATTATATCGGGAAATCTCAGTCATGAATGCGAAAGAAAAAGAGCTTCCGTCAAAACCATCCCCCTTCTTTGCTAAGCCGCCTAAAGTGCTGCGATTTAAGAAAACAGCGCTGATGGTGGTGATCCTCTTAGGTACGTTGGTGGCTATCATCATCTTAACCTCATTACCCAAACAAAAAGAAATAGCGAGTGAAGACACGTTGGAAAGTGAATCGGAAAATGTGCATTGGTTAGCGGCGAATACCGCTTTGAATAAGCCTCAAGCAGCCACCCCTGCAGAAGCAGGAGCAGCGTCAACTGCTAATGATGAAAGTGCATCACTCACCATTAATCCTGAGCAAAGGGAAAAACTAGCAACAGCACTCAAAGAAATGGATAAAGCACCTTCTACGGCAAATGATAGCTTGGGAACATCTAATGAGGCCAATCCTGAATCTTTACAAGCGGCTCAGAATGCTTCGATTGCTGTGAACAGCGATCGACCTTCGCAAGATACTGGAGCTTCTCAAAATAATCTATCCAAAGATAATCTAAGCAGTAACATCATTCAAAGTAGTAACAAGGTTCCTGCTGGCACGTTGATATCGATTGTTTTTTTAAGTACCGTTAACAGCGAACTTCCTGGATTTGTGTTAGGTCAAGTCACCCGAGATGTTTATAGTGCCACTCGAAAATGCATCATTCCTCAAGGGGCTAAGTTGTTATTGCAGTATGAAGCAACTCACGAAAGCACTGAGCGATTAGCCTACAAAGGGGTATCGCTAATTTTGCCGGAAGGGAAAACGATTGCTTTGGACAATACGCCGGTCATCGATATGCAGGGTCAAATGGGTTTGCATGATCAAAGCAATCATCACAGGATGCGTAACTTTTTAGCCACTTTAGGGAATTTTTCTGTCGCACAAGCGCATCAAGTCGCCACTTCTCAGCTGGAAAGTGCGATCAATATAAACGGTAACTCCGGTTTAGCAATGGATCCTTTTTACACTGCTAATGGTTTTTCTCAAAAGCCCACCACCTTTTATGTCAGAGCAGGCTATGCCTGTAATTTGCTCTTGATCAAAGATTTGGTCCTTCCCGCCTATTAATTACTGAAGAGGAACCCGTAAATGCGATCTCAGTATCAAATAGTTACTAGTGTTTCACGAGGTGTTTAGGATGGCGTACCAGGGCGACCCAGGAAGCGCTATCTCAAGCGCCGGTGAAGATAATCGTATCCGCCTGATTCAACGGTCTTTTTCCCATTTTTGCTGGCGCAAAAAACGTCCCCGACCCCGCCCTCTCTTCGTACCTTCAGGAGATGCCGGGGTCGGGGACTTGGGAGACTATTGAATCAGGCGGATACGATTATCTGGGAGTTGAGGAGTTGTGATGTTTTAAGAAAGGAAATAAAGGAAGAAGGAAGTTAGGAGTGAAGGAGACTTGGGTGCCAGTGCAAAGCGCGTTGCTAAGGAGAGTTGGGTGCTGTGAGGATTTTTTTTATTTGTAAGTGAGGTGATGTGGTGCAGTTAACGCAGCGTGATTTGGCTCTATTTGAGTTCATCAACCAGTTTGGATTTTGTGAAACCCTTCACTTAAGCCTGCGTTTTAATCTTAAACCAAAGCGCGTAAATAAAGTCACTAGACGATTAGTGGAACAGGGTTATTTGATCAAAGAAAAAGAATTTTATGGTAAGCATGCCTTATATCGCTTAACTCCCAAAAGCGCTCAGTTTACTGCCTTGCCGCCCTTATCTAAGTTAGCTCTTGGGCAGTATAAACATACGAAGGCACTGATTCACTTGTACCTTAAATTGAGAAAACATTATCCCGATGCCAAGTGGATCAGTGAGCGAATGTTGATTAGCGAGAAGTGTGCTGATGGAATAGGTGAGTTTGGTCATATCCCCGATGCGATATTGCAGCTCAACGATAAGCATATTGCCATCGAAGTCGAATTAACCTGTAAGAGTAAAAAACGTCTTGCTGCTATCGTTAATGGCTACACCACAAATTTTAGTGTGCAAGAGGTTTGGTATTTTTGCGCAAAAGAAGTGCTAAATCTTGTTCAAAAAGTGGCAGGTCACCTACCGTATATCAAAATCCATGAACTTCATCCTTTTTTAGGAGCAAATCAATATGACCAATACTAATGCCTCCATGAGGGAATATTGTTTGCTAGGTTTTTTAGCCTTAAGCCTTTTTTGGCAGATAGGAGTCTTATTCCTAGGCATAATCATTTTTATGATTTGTCGGCTTCTAAATCTATCGTTAATTCCAGTGCTCATGCTGGGGATTGTTCTGGCATTAATCAGTTGGTTGATTACTTATGGCCATGATGGGATGAACTTCATTGCTTTTATGAAACAAGGTTTTCATATCAACTATACCTTTTTCAAACTGTGGACCAAACACGATCTCAAACTTGCATTATATTACCTTTGGGAATATGACTTAGCTTACTTAATGGGCTTTCCTTTATTATTTGCAAGCATTTTGCAGCTACTGCAGCAATTAACCCAATCAACACATGCCATAGAATTAAAGCGATTATCCAGAGGTGAATTTTTATCCAAGAGCAAAGCCAATGAGAAGCGTGTACAAAGAGCATTAAAACGTTGCCGGCCAAATGATCAGCAGGGCATCCTCTTGGGGGTATCTACTAAAACTTATAAGCCCATTATGATTCCAGATTATTATATTAACCAGATTCTATTGGTATTAGGCACCACCGGTTCTGGCAAAACCGTCACATTGGAACAATTTGCTTGTTATGCCATCAGAAAAGGCTATCCGCTGATTCTCATTGATGGCAAACCGACGCAAGAAAATGTGCGAAATCTATGGCAGCAGGCTAACAGTCATGGACGCTCTTTTTATGGCTTCAATTGCGGCAACCTCAAATCCTACAATGCCCTATGGGGAAGAAGTTATACCGAGCTTAAAGATAAGATTATGACTTTAAAAGATCAGTGGGAAAGCGACTATTACCGATCCATAGCAGAAGATTACCTGCAAACAACCCTAGAGGTCCTAATTAAGCTTCAGAAGCAGGTCGATCTTAAAACGATTGCCCAATGTCTAGACATTGATTATTTAGCGCTATTAGTGCGTGAAGCAAGCGACCAGACTTTGGCAGAGAAAATTAAATCTTTAGAGCATTATGAAAGAAAAAGTTTAACTGGACTTCAGGCCCATCTCAATGCACTTATTAATTCAGAGCTGGGAGGGTATTTGCAATATCAGGAAGAAGCCTTTACATTAAATGAAGTTATTGAGCAGAAGGGAGTCGCTTATTTTGCATTGCCGGCTCTCAAATTTCCAAGTTTTGCCAAAGTCCTTGGCAAACTGATTATCAATGATATCAAAGCAAGTATTGAACCGCTTAATGGCAGTCAGCCTATCTTTATTATATTTGATGAGTTTTCGGTCTTTGCCGGAGAGCAGGTATTGAATTTAGTAAACATGGGAAGGGGAAAAGGGATCCATGCGATTTTTGGTACACAAGGGTTAGCCGATTTAAAAAGAGTAGATAGTGATTTTGAAAGCCAGCTATTGAATTGTGTGAATACGATTATCTGCCACAGGCTTAACCATCAGGAAAGTGCAGAGAGTATCACCAAGTGGATAGGAACAGAAGATAGCTTTGATCTCACCGCTGTCGTTAACGCAGCATTCGTACAGTCTAACATGGGGTCATTGTCCAAGAATAAGTCCTTTATCGTTCACCCAGATGATATTAAGCAGCATTTGCAGACAGGAGAGGCGTATTTGGTCTCCAAAGTTGGCAAATTTATGATTGATCGTCTGAAAATTAAAATGAAATAAGACCAAAAAATCTTTCAAATTACTACATTATCTTTTTTTTCCAACACCAAGTCCTTGACACCACCGTCAACTAAAAGGCTTCCTAGCCAGATCAACTTCTCAATGACGAGTATATATATCACATAGTCCGCGCCATGAGTTAATAGAATTAATGGCTTGCCTGGAATTCGTGGGTTGTTTAAAATTTATCGAATGTTTTTTCGCTTAAACTTTTCATTTATATTAATTTAAAATTATATCTTCTACAGAGCACGTAATTTATGAAAAAAAGGCCATCAAAATCAACCCCCATTCCAGCTGATCTTTCGCCTACCCATACCATCTTGGATAAAATGGATCGAAAAATTTTAAATCTATTACAAACAGATAACCAAATCACTAACCTCGAGCTTGCTGATAAAGTGGGTCTGTCTCCTCCACCTTGCTTAAGACGCGTAAGACGGTTAAGAGAGGAAGGGTATATAATGAAGGATGTCTCCTTGGTTGATCCCTTTAAAGTCGGACAAAATCTGATTGTTTTCGTCAATATTACCTTGGAAAAACAACGTGAAGATTTATTGGCGCATTTCGAACGCAAAATGTTGGAGCAGCCCGAAGTCATGCAATGCTATTTTGTTTCAGGGGATACTGATTATCTTCTAATTGTCAATGTGGTGGACATGAACCATTACAATGAATTTGCCAGGCGGGTTTTTGCCAATGAGGCGAATATCAAAATGTTTCGAAGTAGTTTCTGTTTAAACCGCGTAAAATATGAAACAAAGGTTACTTTAAGCTAAGCCGAAAAACAGTAATAAGGCATAATTCTTTCTATTTATTGCTTAAATGACCCACAAGCTCAGCAATATTATTCATTTTTAAAAATTAAATACGAAATTTATTTTCTAACGTTTCGTGGTACTTTTTGTTGTCAATTTAACAATAAGAGGTACCCAAATGAATATTAGAGTTGCACTTAGTTCAGAAATTAAGGATTTAAACGAACTTATAGCGGAATCAGCCCGCTCACTTTGTAAACAGGATTATACTCCCGAGGAAATTGAAAGCGCCATTGCCTACGTCTTCGGAGTTGATACTGACTTAGTGTTAGATAAAACTTATTACGTGATAGAAGTTCACGGCAAACTAGTAGCATGTGGTGGCTGGAGCAAGCGTCAAACATTGTTTGGTGGCAATCAATTTAGCTCACGTGATAGCAATTTTCTAGATCCGGAAAAAGATCCAGCCAAAATTAGGGCCTTCTTTGTTCATCCTGAGTATGCAAGGAAGGGGTTAGGAAAAAAATTACTTGTTCACTGCGAGGAAGAAGCGAAAAGAAATGGCTTCTCTAAGGTTGAAATGATGGCTACGTTAACGGGTGTGAGACTGTATCAAACACAGGACTATGTAGCATTGGAGCAGATAGATCACGAATTACCTAATGAATGTCGGTTGAAATTTATGCGAATGAAAAAAGAATTGCCAACATTAAATTACAATAACAGGTCAAAACCCTATGAGCAGCCATTTTCCTTTCTAAGAAATTCTAACCCTACACTACCAAATAAAGACACGGTGAAAGAGGAGCTGAAAAATCCAGGACTAAGTTCTCGGCATGAATAAAAGTATTGTAAAATGATTAATAAACGTAATTACTAATTGACAAGCTCGTCTTCCAGCCGCAACCAGCGGCTGGTGTCCTGAAAGATCGGCCTTTTCAAGCATCATACATTTCTGTAAGACGACAATTTGAAGACTCTTTATGAAAAATACCTTCATTTCCGAAAAATATAAAGATTAAACTAGTTACTATTTTTATTTATTGTATACGGGCCGCCGCTTCAATTAGCCTATGTACGGAAAAATGAAAATGATTTTCTAAATTCTATAATCAAGTAACAAAAATCTCAGTTTCGGTTTCTAATAAACAAGGAGAGCATGGTGAACTATTTAATAAAAATATTTGGCCTAATATTTGTTTTACCCTTTTTCTGTATTGTTAATGCTGCTAATAGAGGAACACCCATACTGATCAGCCCAAAGTAATTACTATCGTCAAGAAAGCCAAAGCTATATCAAAGAAAATGGCATCGAAAGCGCAATTTTTGTTTTTAAAAATTCTGATGATATTTTATCGGTATTTATAGGGGAATTTTTTTTATTTCCCCTGTGGATCCTGAGTTAATTGGAAAAATCAATTCAATTACAAAGATCAGTCAGGAAACTTGGTTGTTCAAGAAGAGATTAACAAAGCTAAAGCAGGTGGTGGGTGGCTAAAAGGATGATGGAGAAAAAAACCTCAAGCAGGTAAATACCAGTGTAGAAAAATCTATATACTTCCTGTGGCAGGAAATTATTTTATTGGTTCTTGGTACCACTATTCTTCTGCTAAGAAAGGTATTTGTTCACTTTAAAGAGGAATAATAGTAGCACAAGTCCCTTATTTTATTTGTGCTAATCGTTCTCCTTTTGACTCTAAAAGGATATCGTCCCTATACCTTAAATATCAATTTGCTTCGCGACGTTCCAAGATACCTGTTCGCATAACAAATTCATTTCATTTTCAACAAAGTGCTTTACATAAGCTTGTTCTTCATGAAGATCTAATGCCTTTTGATCAGCAAATTTCTCAAGCATGATAAAAAAATACGTATTTTCCGTATCAGCTAATAGTTCATACTGCAAGCAACCAGGTTCAAGGCGTGTTGGCTCTATTAACTTGGTTAGCGCTTTGATTAATTCATCCCGGAATCCTTGTTTAGCTAAAAAATAAGAAAAGCAGTAAATTGGTTTGCTCAAATTATTTATCCTGTTCAAATATAAAGAGAATTTATCGCTCAAAGTATGCATCAATATCGTGGACAGACAATGTAAAATGATTGATGCTTTTCATCATATTTGCCGTGCTAAGGTAAGGTCTTTACCATGAGACAAGCTTTTTGTCCTTCAAAAGCACCACCTTTCATAACATAGCGTCCTACCATTTGAAAGCCTGCTTTTTTATAAACATGAAAGGCGCGTGGATTATTCTCGACAGGATCGATAAAAAAGGTATCTGCTTTTGGGTCAATCTCACGCTTGTAAAATTCTGTAAAATCTTGCAGGGTAGGAGCCGCAAGGCCTTTGCCTAAAAAGACTATGTTGCCAATTCCAAAATCAATGGTGATGGTATGGCCATTTTTTGATAAATGGTGTCGATGCAAATCACTAAGGTCATTTTGGCTTGACAGTATTTGATCGCTTAAAACAAAACTGAATGGCTGATCCTCAATGTAACCTACCCAGTACTTCGTTGTACCATAAAAATAATGTTGTTTTCTGCTATGTATGAAGTTAAGTATATCAGTTCGATGTTCTTGGCTATTATCCCAGAACTCCTTAAAGTGGGGTTCTTCAAGCCATTGAAAAATAATGTCTTCATGATTCGGGTTTGCTTTTTGGAAGAGTATTTTATTCAAAGTTTCTTGGTTCATGCTTTGACTCCTGTATTCAAAGTGAGTTAATTGTCACATAAGTGGCCTAAATGTTTAAACTTATAAAATTATTAACTTGAGATGACAATAATTGTAAACCTTAGGATTTAGTTACAGCTACCTGTTTTTAGCCTACCCCACTTTTGTCAGGTGAAGTTTAAACTTTTACAATTAATCTAATACAGCTTTGGTTTTAAAAATATTTTTATATGCAGGCTTTCATCAACTTGATTAAACTGATTTTAATGTAAGTTTTTCAATTAATAGTTTTAAGCAACTAATATCATTAGTGTCAGTCAAACTACTGTAACCCAATTTGGATCATCATTCATATCTTCAAAAACAACATCCATATCTATTACCTGTTCTTGGGTGTAGGGTTTTTAAAAGAAAATGATTTACTAATTCTTCCATAGCTTGATTGCGCATATGGGAATCTCTGTATTAAGTGCCTCTAATGTCAGGCATGGGATGTATATAAATTTTTCTACACTCGTATTTACCTGCTTGAGGATTTTTTCTCCATCGTCCTTTGAGCTAACCTCCACCTGCTTTAGCTTTTTCGATCTCCTCTTGAACAACTAGAGCTCCTGAAAGGTCTCTGTAATTAAATTGGTTTGTTACAATCAGTTCAGGGTGTAGAGAAGAGACAAAAAACATACCGCTATAATCGCCCATGAAAATATAAGAGAATTTTTTTTAAATTCAAGAATTGCTTTTACCTTTCCATTTTTTTTTTGATGTAATTTTCAGCTTTTCTAATAAGAGAAATAACTTTAGCTTGATCTATACTCATCATAGTTTCTTGCCCCTTACTCCTTGCATTTTCGATGGTCATGCAAAGTAAGAGAACCATAAAAAAATAATGCTTGTCTTTACTTCTTCGCTAAAAGGAATTCGGCAGTTCGTAATATTTTTTCTTTACTCATAGATTTTAAATTCCTAAATATTATTTACCGGCAAGTCGATGTTCGTTCGTTTACCAAGTATCAGAAAGTGGGTGATTGGTAAAATACTCAATCAGCCTTCGTCTTGTGCCTGGGTCATTTCAGGCAGGCCCGTGTAGTCAAACCCTTATATTTATAATATTGATTGTATATCCTTTATATAACGGTTCAACACGATTTACCTCTGCTTATGCTAATTAAAAAGTAGAAGGCTTCGCAGGGGCTTTATTAGCATCATGCAAAATATTGGACATTCAGAACAAGGGGCCTTTGCCTATCCGGCCGTCATACTAATGTTCCTTTTTTATATTAAATATTAAGCAATTTCGGCCGAACTTTAATTTTTCTTGACATTAGAAACCGGCGGCTTGTATATTGCGGGTTTTTGCTCGGGTTCTCTAGTACAAGTACAACAGGAAAGACCATGGATTAGCGCCTTGCGAATGCTGTTCTTTGTGGCTTTCGAGCGCGTTAAATATTCATTGCTTTCTAATACATAACCTATTGGTACATATAATTTCTGGAGTGACTATTTTGAAAAATAATGCACAGAGTACAGGTCTATTTAGCTGGGGTTGGAATAAATTAAAATCAGCGACAAGCTCATCCTATTCCTATGTAAAGAGTTTTTTCGTTTCAGAAGAGAAAACACATCTTCATTTAGCAGCCGGTTTTTCTTTAGCCGCAACAACTGCGTACTATAGTTTCCCGACAAGTGCGAAGAATAAATCTAGGAACTTCAAGCTGAGTCTAATTGGTATTAATATACTATTATTTGCCTTGAGTGGGATTAAAACAATTTTTGCTTTGGGCCGAAACTATGGAAGAAGCGAGTTCAAAAGTTTTTATGAAAATAAGTTGCTTGAACTAAGCAATCAACATAGAGCAAGTGAAGCTCGGGCAGCTCGACTCGAAGCAGAAAATCAAAACTTAACGTCAGAAACAGAAACTTATAGAACCACAATAGCAACATTAGAAGAACGTGATAAACAAAGGTCCACAGAGAGTGACCGGTTAAGAAAACATATGAGACAAACTACTGCAACTACGACAGCTTTTCCGGTTACCTTGAAGAAACCTGAGGCAGCAGCAACAAGCAGCCTACAAACGCCTGTTAAAAAAGAGGAAGAAACGAGGAGTCCTGATCAAAAAGACGAATATTCAATTTCTCCCAAACTATAAAAACTAAACATAAAAGAAAAAAATGCCAAAAATACAATTAGCAAAAAAGCTGGATGGTCGTCATATATTTGAAAAAAGACATTTACCCGTACATGGAGAATTAATCGAACTCTATGATGAAGACAATAAATTAGCTGAAATATACAGAGCTAATGAAGAACTATTTGTTTTGAATCATTTACAGCCTGGTATTCTTGATTATGTTGACGATCAATCATTATCACGTTTTATCCAAGTTGATAGTGATCAGCAGATTCTAATTACACAAGAGTGTATACCTGAATCGGTAGGCTCAACATCAATTTACTATCAAAAAGATATTATTGCCGAAGTCATCAAAACGCCAGAAACAATCGCCATCAATTTGCATTCAGATAAACCTGTCATCGTTGATGCGGTAATAAATTATCCTGTCGTATTGTTTCAAGCCAATGACAATAATCTTACAGTTAAAACTCTTGCTTGCAAAAAAGCGATTATCATTGCTAATAATTTTTTGGGATATGATCTTGATTGTGATGAATTGGAATGCCAAATTACAGGTGAAATGTGCTTTGCGGGATTGACAATCATAGGAAAAATGTCTCAATCATGTAAGTTCAACCAATTTTTTATACGAGAAGGCGCCAAATTCAACCTGAGAAGTGGACAGATAATTGCCGAGAGTTTTTATTCAGAGGGATTGGCAGATTTGCAAGATACGAGAATGGCATCAGAAAATAAAATAATTTTTTCTGAAACCAGTCAGCTTATTGCAAAGGGTTGTGTGCTAATTAGTGATTATGTGGATATTTGCAGCCAACACGCCGAAGTCAAAGAAACTGAGCTCGAAGCGAATCATTTATTTTACAGTCCTGTAAATGGAGACTTTCAAAAAAGTCTTTTACACGTCCTATTTTTAGAGCTGGGAGGAGGGAACCAGTTTCACGATTCTTTGCTGCATTTTTCAACTTTAACTGTAACGGGTAATCAGCAATTTAAGTTATCACGTTGTATCGGCAAAGAGGATTCAACTTTAGTTCATTCCATTCGGGGTAGCGTTGAATTAGAAGACAGTCGCCTATTATCTCAAGCGAGTATAGTGATTGAGCCAGAAGGCAAATTAAAATTAATCGGTGAGAAGACTTATCTAGAAGGATATAATTTAATCAAGCAAGGTAAGTTTGAAGTTTTAGATCAAGCCGAAGTTGTTTTAGTTTCTGAAGTCGGCAAAGGCGAACTGGTTATTAAAAATGCTGCAATACACCTTCATGGCGACTTTATTGATGCTGGCGAGCAGGCTTATCAAAATAGTTCCATACATGCACAAAAAATAAAATTGGGTGGCAAAATTCAAGCAGATGACGCTAGCTTATTCGCCTCAGAAGATCTTATTTCTCTTGCAAAAAGTGTATTGGTAGGATTAGGCAATCAAATAAAAGCATACCAAAAAATTATCTTAGCTGGAGATGTTTCGACAAAAGAAACTAGCTTAACATCACCCGAAATCGACGTTTTCGGCAAAGCAGATTTTTCATCTAGTCATGCGAAAGTATTAGCAATAAACATAAATAACAAAGCTACTGCCAATACTATTTTTGATTGTCCAGTGCTTGCAAGCAAAATTTATAATTTTGGCGAGCTATGTCTTGCTGATTCCGTAAAAGTTAATGGCGAGTTTGTTGCAGCACATTACGCATCCACGCAGTTCCAAGGCGCTCAAATGGGTGCTAAAGAAATAGTTTTATCAGGGAAGGTAACTGCTTCTGCCAAAAAAACTCAACAAGGTTATCTTCATCCAAGTTTGGTTGCTGATAATTTTGAAGCCACAACTTTAGCAACGATTACCAGTGAAAAAACTGCTTTCTTTCATATACATTCATCCGTTATGAATACTGATGGCAATTTTTATGGAGAGCGAGTAAAGTTAGAAGCTAACAAGTTTTTGAATGGTGGCAGACTCGTCATCAATACATTAGATTTATGCTTTAATCAATCCGGGCTTAATCACTATTTAATTGAAGCAAGTAAACTAAATATTGTCGGGCCATATTGGCAAAATGATTATTGGGTGCAGGCAAAAGAAAATTATACTAGTCGCACGCTATTTGAGACACCAGGTTTAATACATACTAAATCGCGTAATCGAAAAACGTTAATTACAAACGGTATATTCCTCCCTTTATTCATGCTCCCAGGCTTTAGTGATATGATAAAAAACTTATGGCCTGCAGCGAATTTGCTTTTACAAAGCTTTCTCTCTCCTGAATATGCGAAATGGCAGAATTTAGCTTCCATTGGGCCAACTCAAATTAAAATTCTCGTTAATGCTTTCCGTCATATCTATACTCATTGGAATAAACATAAAAGTGTATATAGTATATATGCTACTATTTTTGAATTGATAAGAAGTACACCAAACCACACTTGGGTGTCAGCTGTGTGGGAATGTGAAGCACTTTATCAAGCAGCCTCAAGTTTGCAGCAAATCGATGAAAAACATCGAAAAGACTTTATTAAACTACGACAAGAAGTTAGCAGTTATCTAAAGAAGATTAAAGATTCGCCAATAGAACATTTGAGGTCTGATGGTGATCATTTACTAAAAGAAGCAAGTGTTCTTTTGTCACAAAATTTACAGAAAGTAAATTCTTCATTAACCGCGTTTCGAAAAGAAGCGTCCAACCAATGGCAAATGTTTCAACAAAAACTAGCGACTCTTCCCCGAGAGAAAACTGCTTTTGATTATTATTCTAGCTGTGGAAGAATGGTTCAGCAGTCACTTCTTGAAATATATCAACGAAAAGAAAGTCAGCAGTTTTTTAATCATGCTAGTCATATTGGTCTACCGGTTCTCAAAACACTTATCCCAATTCAAATGGACCTCTCGCTTTTTTCAGTTAATCTTCTCAACCTTTCCTTAAATACTAACACACGAAGTATCTTGCATTTAAATCTAGGTGCCCATGCCAGTGCTTTTCAAGATGCACAAACGATTTATTCAGTTAACCTAGGACTTAATACTGCATTGTGCTTCAACATGACAGCAAAAGAACTTACTAATTACTTAGCTTTTTTCTCTCTATTACAAACACAATTAGTTATTGGCAAATGGGAAAATAAAACTGGCAGCATTTTGATTTTGAGAAATGGCTCGGCTGCTGGTGTTGATTTTTCCATGGAAGGCAAATCTTACTCGTTAACAGATATGCAAATTAATTATCAAAAGAGCTATCAGATTGCAGATCATGTTAAGGTTGAGGTGTGGAATTATGCTTTCATTAAATCAGAGAACGTAACTGATCGTAGCAAGACATTCATAAATGATCGATGTGTAATCGAAGCAGATAATTATGACCACAGTGGTTCTTATTCAGGAAAGAACGTATCTGTGAAAGCGAAAAGACTCAGTTTTTCAGGCAACAATAATCTTTCTACTATAAATCTAGAAGGAGAGAAGATCAGAGACGGTAGTCAAACAAAATGCGAGGTATACCAGGTTGATAAATCCGGTAAATATGAGAGTGTGGGGGAGAGGACAGCAACGTTCGTAGATATTAAGGCAGAGGAAATTACCTTTGCTGGTAAAAATACTGTCAGTAAAGATATTCAACTCCAAGGCAAAAAAATTACTAATATTAGCAAAACCACATGTGATCAGTTTAGTGTCGATAAATCACAGAGTTATGTGCAAGGCAGCGAAGCCGAAACAACAGCAAGGCTAGTAGACGTTAAAGCTGATGAGATTAAGCTCTGTGGTAAAAATGACGTCACTACAAACGTCCAACTCGAAGGTAAGAAAGTTACTAATACCAGCAAAACCACGTGTGATCAGTTTAGTGTTGATAAAGCAGAGAGTTATGTGCAAGGCAGCGAAGCCGTAATATCAGCGAGGTTAGTAGATGTTAAAGCTGATGAGATCAAGCTCGAAGGTAAAAACCAAGTCAAACAGAACGTACAACTTGAAGGTAAAACCATCACTGATTCAAGCAAAACCTCCTGCGAACAATATCTTGTAGACAAAGCATCAAGTTACCAGCAAAGTGGCGAAATAACGGCAAAGGTTAATGCTATCAAAGCAGAACAAATTAGATTGCAAGGTGAAAATAAAATTGGCAGTGTTCAGCTAGAAGGTAGAGACATTAAAGACGCAAGTACCACTACCTGTGAAAAATACTTTGTTAATAAATCAGCTAGTAAAGATGCACCATCTACAGAAGAAGCGAAACAACCAACTTTCTATGAACAATCTGGTAAAATAACGACCAAATATTTTAATGCGAATGCCGATGATATTAAACTAGCTGGAACTAACAAAATCGATGACGTTAATCTCAAGGGTAAAGTTGTCATTGATGATAGTGAAACAAGTTTCCGTGAATATGGCGTAGAAGCAACTAAATATCAACAAACTGGCAAACTGTCGGGTGATCTGGCTCATGTTAAAGCCGATCAAGTTTCACTTGCAGGTAAGAAAAACGAGTTGAAAGATCTAACAATCGAAGGAAATGAATCGGTTAAGGATAGCAGTACCACACATGTTAGTCACCACTACGATGTAAAGACACAAGATTTCCAACATACGGGAAGAGTGACCGGGCACTCCGCCGCAGTTAAAGCAAAGACAGGCAACCTTACAGGCTCATCCAATTTAGATCAAGCAAGCATTGACATAAAAAAACTTCCTACGGGACAAGCAGCTGCACTTGCGCAAGGTACAGGAACTGGTAAGTCTTATGAGGTACGTGCGCTTCATATTGCTACGGAAGAACATTTTAAAGTAGATCAGAAATTTTTAGATGAGAGTCGAAAGATTCCATTATCCATCAAGGGAACTTCTATTGAAGTAGGTGCTATAAAATATGATCAACCATTAGCACTTTCTTCGCAGCAAACATTAACCTTTAATCATGAGGTAAAAACAGCTAGCGCTTCGTTTCAATCTGAACAAGATATTTCGATTAGTGCTAGACAAGAAGGAACCGACCTCTCATTTAGTGCTAAAGGTAAGTTAAATCTGAATGCTGGTATCTCCAGTGGTCAAACTCTTTCAATGGAAAGCAATTCTCTGCATGTTGGGGGCGGCGGTTCTGCAAAGAGTAAAGAAACTAAAGTCACAACTGATCAAGGCGATATGATTATTCATGGACCATTAGGTGGCACTGATGCGCTGAAGGTAAAAATGAATAATATAAATGCAAATTATGAGGTGCGTGCGCAAGAGCCTTTCATTCTCAAACGAGAGTATGTGCACTATTATCATCGAGCAGATGGTAACAAGATAGGTAATGGCACTGTACATGTTTTTCTGGATCGAAATGCAGGCCGGAGATGGGCATACGTTGCAAAAGACAACCAGGGAAATGTTTATACAGGCTTTATTGATGAACTCTCTAATCGAGAGAAATTTTCTGCCGATCTATTTAAAAAAGCGCATAGCCATTCAAGTGCCTTAACAAACGACGTTGTGAATAACTTAAATGCAGGGATTATTGACAAACATCAATTAGCGCAAGGAAAATTAATAGGCGGTAAAGGTGAAAGTAATGGTGGTAACGGAGTTGATGCAGATGTTGGGCACGCTAAATTTATTGGGCCCTTTAAGGTTGAAGCAGAGGGCGACATTAGAATCAAAGCGACGAGTGCAACGTTTACACCTGCAGTAACAAAAACAACCGATGTCAAAAAACAACCAGGAAAATCTTGGCTCCAACAAACATTAGGTATGGATCGCGAAACGGTTAAAAGGGAAGTTTACGTACATGGTGGCCAAATGATTTCACATTCAGGCAAAATTGAAGTTGCATCCCAACAAGATATTAGATCGACTGCTGTCTCGTATATTTCAAAAGGCGGTACAACTCTCTCTTCAGAAGAAGGCAATGTATATCTAATAGAAATAATTGCTAATAGAAGCAGGGTAACTACACAAGAGCTACTAGGTAAAAGAAGTAGTCGAAAAAATCAAGAAGCGGTTGTTAATGAAATTTATGATGATGGCGAAAGTTTAGTAAAATCCAATAAAGCAGAAGTCAGAGCAACTGGAGTTCTATTTCATGGACATGGCAATTTAACAATTATCGCCGCAAAAAAAATCTTGCTAAGTGCGCCAATTTTAACAGAAAGCTATTACAAGAAAGGAATCCAGATTGTCGTAAGTATAAATGGAATCGATGTTATAAACTTAAACAAAGCGTTTTCAGGTACGGCAATGGCACTATTTAAACGCATGGATCTTCCAAAAGAACAATGGTTAACTTTATTCAATGAGCTTTGTGCTAAAGAACCTATGATAGGAGCGATTGCTGATTGCATTGGTAGCGACAACTTCTATGAATATGCTTTAAATGCGTGGCGAACAGGGGTTCTTAGCGTGAATTTCCTAAATGATTTAGCACGTGGCATAAATAAAAATAACCTTACTGCAGCGATGGCAAAACGTTGGAATGTCGATCAAGCAGATATCAGAGTGACAGCTACTTTAATTAAAGAAAAAACTTCTCAGGAGAGAGTGGCAGAAAATGCTGGCATATTTCGAGCAAATGTCAAATTGAATACTCCCGAATTAGAATTGAAGAATGGTGTACCCATTGTCGCAGACAATTTAGCTTTACCTATCAAGGTTATAAAAAGCAGCGCTGCTACCTTAAAAGATAGTTCTGTCAGAAGTGAAAAATCTATTTATCTGGGTATTAACGAAAAGGGAGTTGACTTTGGTATTTCAGCAAAGAGGGATGCAGCCAGTAACAAAAGACAACAGAATCCTGTGATTATTGTTAGAGATAAAATTGAGTTTGAGGGTGTAGATCAGCTCACTGGTAATGTAGAAATTCATGCAGGACAAGCCACAGGTTATATTAAAGAGGTGGATTTAAAGTCAAAAAAAGATGTTCAAAAAACCAGCCACGCTTCGGGTGGCATTAATTATCAGCTGACACACTTATCCGCTGCCCGCGGTGCAGGGGTAACTGAAACATTAGCTGGCGGCAAAAGTTCACTGAATTTTAAAGATGCAACAGGTCTCAAGATCGATCATGCAGAATTAACAGGTGCAGAAATTCATGCGCCTGGTGCTGAAATCGATAAAGTCACAGGGCATACTCAAAAACTTAAAAGCGAGTATACTCAGGTTGGACTTTCTCTTAATCCGATGGAGCTTGCTCAAAGTTTTGGAGAAAATAGTGAGGAGCAAAATAAAGATAGCAATCCCATCACGATGATAAATTTACCATTTCGTATTGTGCGTAAAGAAGCGGAACAACGATCTGTCGTCACT
>DJAM01000163.1 GCA_002429595.1 Coxiellaceae bacterium UBA6002 | reverse complement strand
AACATAGTTACTCTCCCGCAAATAGTTTGAGTTTTTTCATAATATTGTGCGCGGGAGAGGGAATAAGAATAAAAGAAAAGTAAGATTAGGATAATAAATAAGAAAATACTTAACTTTACGACTAAGTCTATCTAGTTATTTAGAAACGCTGGCTTACCCTACGAGGGGAAATGGATAGCAAGGTGCCCTTTTTTTATCCCACCGTAGAAGAATAATACTGCAGTCGCTTAGCAAAGGCCTGCAATGATGCAATGCCAGACGCTTCAGCTTGCTTACACCACCGGTGTAAAGAATCCAAAAGCTCTTGTTGATTGTGATTTGTTAAGTGCCAAATTTCCTGCAATTTGAGCCTAAAGTTATAGACAGTTTGGCAGACGGCTGAATTTTTCAGTAAGGATTGGAGAAAGGTGTCATCATCCATTTTAATGACACTTTTATCTCTGATTAGGACTTTGCCACTTGCGCGGACAAAATGCTTACCCTGCGAGTTGAAAAAATGTTTTTCCTTTTTGATCACCGGCAGAATCACTTCGCGCCAATAAGCATCCATCACATAAAAACGATTGCTGACGATTGCTTTTAACGAATCGACATCTACCACTTTTTTACTTCGATTTTCGTTGAGCTTAGGTATTGCCCGATTTACTTTGGCAAGCTTCACTAATTGCATCAATCGGAGATAACACCAGCCAATATCAAGTTCCCACCATTTCACGGATAATTTAGCCGATGCCGCGAATGTATGGTGATTGTTATGAAGCTCTTCGCCACCCATTATTATACCGAAAGGCACAATATTACGGGCTGCATCAGGGCATTCAAAATTACGGTAGCCCCAAAAATGGCCTATGCCATTAATAACGCCAGCGGCGAAGAAGGGTATCCACATCATTTGGACCGCCCAAATGGCAACTCCCGGAATACCAAAGAGCAAGATATCGATCAGCATCATGGCAGATATGCCAAAGCTTCGAACAATGGGTTTGCTGTAAATATTTCTTTCTAACCAATCATTAGGAGTACCACGACCATATCGGTCTAAGGTCTCTTGAACCTTAGCTTCTGCCTGATAAAGCTCAGCCCCTTCGAACAATACTTTTTTCAGGCCTAGGATTTGAGGGCTGTGTGGATCGTTTTCAGTTTCACATTCGGTATGGTGCTTGCGATGGATTGCCACCCATTCTTTAGTCACAATGCCAGTTGTGAGCCAAAGCCAACAACGAAAGAAATGGCTCAAGATGGGATGATAATCGGCACCACGATGCGCTTGACCCCGATGGAGAAATAAAGTGACACTGATCACAGTAATATGGGTCATAATTAAGGTATAAAGAACATAGGTCCAAAGACCCGCTGAATGAAGATAACCAAATAGTGTCACGCGTGTACCTCTAACGAAGTTAAGTCTCTAGCAAGAAACCCAGGATATAAAAAACGAATTTTCTTATTATACCCTTTTATTAGTCTTTGTGACATCATAAAATTTTGCCCATTCTACCACTTCGGGCACGTAAAGAAGAGAGAGGAAACCTATGCCTGAATTACCCGAAGTCGAAACCGTCTTACAAGGCATTAAGCCGTTAGTAGAGCATAAAGTCATTCGCGGCATAGTGATCAGGCAGCCCAAATTAAGGTGGGATGTACCACAGGATTTACAAAGAAAACTTCAGAACCAAAAAGTCACAAAGCTTGAAAGGCGTGGCAAATATATTCTGTTCCACTTACCCAAAGGTACTCTGCTACTCCATTTTGGGATGTCGGGCTCATTAAAAATTTTATCGAAACCGACTGATCCTAAAAAACATGATCATATTGACCTGCTATTTGATGATTTTTATTTACGATATACCGACCCCAGACGGTTTGGGGCTCTACTTTATACCGATGAGGACCCCCAGGATCATCCACTACTCGCTAAACTTGGACTCGAACCATTAACTAACGGTTTTAATGGCGAATACCTTTATAGAAAGGCGGACTCACGTAAACTGACAATCAAGCAATTCATTATGAATCATCAAATAGTGGTAGGAGTTGGTAATATTTATGCCGCAGAAGCTTTGTTCTTAGCAAAAATAAATCCACTCACTCCGGCTAATCAAATTTCCAAAGCTCAATATCAGCAACTGGCAACAGCCATCAAGCAAGTGCTCAAAGCCGCCATTAAACAAGGTGGAACCACTTTGAAAGATTTTAGGAACAGTGAAGGGAAAGTGGGATATTTCAAGCAAAAATTGAATGTCTATGATCGCGAAGGACTTGCTTGCGTAAATTGCCAACAACCACTAAAAGGGATTCGGATACAAAATCGTGCTACGGTCTATTGCCCTAAATGCCAGAATTAACTGGTCAATGTTTCATATTTAATCAGTAGTTGTTCTTTAGTTTCTTCAAAGTCAGGGTTAACAGGAATACAATCAACTGGACAGACCTGTCGACATTGCGGTTCATCAAAATGGCCGACACATTCAGTGCATTTTTCAGGGTGAATTGCGTAAATAATCTCTGCCTGATAAATGGCTTCATTGGGACATTCTGGTTCACAAACATCACAATTAATACATTCATCAGTTATCATTAATGCCAATTAAGTTCTCCGATATCTTTTCTGTAGCGCCGTTTTAACAACTGGATCGACAAACTCAGCAACGTCACCACCCAATTCAGCGATTTCGCGGACCATGGTAGCAGATAAAAAAGCAAAATTTTCTGAAGGAGCCATAAAGATAGTCTCTATTTCAGGAGCCATACGATGATTCATCCCAGCGAGCTGGAATTCATATTCAAAATCTGCAACGGCTCGCAAACCACGGACAATAACTTCTGCTTTTTTTTGCCTCGCAAAATCTATTAACAAACCTTCGAAGCCACACACTTCCACTTGAGGCAAATTTTTTAAGACAGTTTGAGCAAGCTCGATGCGTTGCTCCAAGGAAAACGCAGGAGATTTCCTCGCGTTCACAGCAACCGCAACAATAACTTTATCAAAAATTTTACTGACTCTTTTTATTAGATCCATATGACCATAAGTGATAGGATCAAAGGTACCGGGATAAATGACTGTGTGATTCATGTTGATCATCTCTCATTTAGCTAAGTGCTATTTGTGATTGCTGCACAGAACTGTCATTGCCGCACAAAACTGTCATTCCCGCGCAGGCGGGAACCCATCCCTCTAGCTGCACCCGAGATGGGTTCCCGCCTGCGCGGGAATGACACAGTTTTGTGCGAAAATGACACAATTCTGCACGGGTATGACAAATATCAAACTATACATTCAAAACCATCCAAATTACACCGTTTCAATAATTGTTGAATGTCAGTACCACAGGGTAAAACTAAAGTTGGTTCAATTTCTGCAAGTGGCAATAAAACGAAGCCACGTTCTTTCATTCTTGGATGGGGAATTTCTAAATCGGTACTTTTAACGATTACATCGTCGTAAAGTAATAAATCTAAGTCTAAAGTTCTTGGGCCATTTTTTTCCGCTCGAAATCTTTGATGTTGATCTTCGATACCCAACAAATTCTTAAGTAATTCGCTTGGCGACAAATTTGTCGTTATTTTCGCAACAGCATTAACAAAATTAGGTTGGTCTAAAAAACCCACTGGTGGATTACGATATAGACTTGAAGCACAAAGTAATTCTGTCTGTGGTATGTTTGCCACTCTGGCAAATGCGCAACGAATCTGATCAATGGGTTCACTGATATTACTCCCAAAGGCGATAAAGGCATTGGCCATTATGATATTCTCTTTCTACGTCTTTTTTTGGGGTTTTTCGGCTTCTCAAAACGTTGTTTAATCAGTTGATCGCGTAATTCTTTGTCATCTTCTTGAAAAGTAGTCCACCATTGACTTAATTCAGTTAATTCTCCTTCATGCGCTTCTGCTCTCAATAACAGAAAATCATAGGCTGCCCGAAAACGAGGATGAAATAGAATTTTAAAAACCCGCTTAGCACGCGCATGCTGTAAATGATATTGCAGACTCCAAATCTCTCGAATAACAGTCGTAAATTTTCGAGGTATTGAAATTATTTTAATCTGTTCGCCAAGCACATCTGACATCGCAGCAAAAAGTGCCTGATATTCATTGCTATTTCCTGACTCTAAGACTGCTTGTTGCTCAATCAGAACCGGACCCCACAATAATACGGCGAATAGGAAAGCAGAATTAATTCCTTTCCCCTCACGAACTCTTTCATCTGAATTTATAAAAGCCTTTTCGACGAAAGTATCGAAATTAGGATCTAATAAGGAATGCTCAACTTTGGGAAATAAAATCTCTAAAAGTTGATATTCTCGTAGGAGCTTATAAACCTCAAAGGATCTACCACTATGAAAAACCTTCAGCATTTTATCGAATAAACGAGCGGGAGGAATATGTGCAATTAATGCACGGTTCTTTCTGATTAAGTCTGCAGATGCTCGATCAATTTCAAAATTTAATTTGCCCGCCAGGCGAATTGCTCTTAGCATCCGAGCCGGATCTTCTCGATAGCGTGCATCGGGATCACCGATTACACGAATATGTCTTGTCTTAAGATCTTCCATGCCACTTGTAAAGTCGAGGACAGAAAAATCCTCAATGTTGTAATACAGTGCATTGACCGTAAAATCACGTCTCCAGACATCATCTTCTAATGTGCCATACACATTATCACGCAGTATGACGCCTTGTTTTGTTTTGACTCGAGCATCAGAGTCTTGACTACTTCTAAAAGTTGCAACTTCAATGGTTTCTTTGCCGAAACGAACATGAACCAAACGAAAACGCCGCCCGATGATGTAACTATTGCCAAAAAGTTTTTGTATTTGTTCGGGATGGGCATCGGTCACCACATCAAAGTCTTTTGGGATATGACCTAATAATAAATCCCGCACTCCCCCACCAACCAGGTATGCGGCATAGCCAGCCTTATGTAATCGATAGAGTACTTTTAAGGCGGCTTGACTGATATGCTGTCGCGAAATGTTATGTTGTTGTCGCGGTATAATCGTGGGCTGGTGGACTCGTGTCGAGGCGGGAGGAGATCCAAAATTAAATACACGCTTGAAAACAGTAATTACTTTTCTCATCTGCTGCTTGAGTGCTGCTTTAAATCAATTTGCCAGTCTACACTTGATGGAGCAATTTGTGAATTAAAACCGTGCTCTCATATTAGCCTTATTCATGATACGGGAGCAGGAACTGGAACGAAAAAGAAAGGCGGCAATTCCTAAATCGTTCCCGTTCCTGCTCCCGTTCCCGTTCCCGAATCAAACCAAGGGATATATGGACTCTTGATATCTCCCCCCCTCAAGACTAATCTTGATATATGGCTGGCAGGTAAAATAGGGGGTTCTTCCTTGGCTAATCAAATTGAACTCATTGGCTATGCGTGCGGTATAGGCGCTGGCGTCCACGAATGTAGCGAAGGGCCAACAGTATTGCAGTCTTCTCCTTATCTTAAGGAGTTGGGAAAGGCTTTGAATTGGAATACTATTCTCACACCCTCTCATACTTCAGAAGGCCTCAAAGCTTTAGAGGATGTAGTCGCCATCAATACCAAATTGGCTAAAACTACGGCACAGCTGGTCGCCCAAGAGAAATTTTTTATTACTGTGGGAGGAGATCATACTTGTGCTATCGGTACTTGGAGTGGTGTAGCTACCGCCCTTAAGCCGTTATCTCTAGGACTAGTTTGGATCGATGCTCATCTCGATAGCCATACTGATCAGACCACACCCAGCGGCAATATTCATGGAATGCCACTAGCAGCTTTATTAGGTCAGGGGAATAAAGCGCTAACTGATCTTCTTTCACAAGGTCCGAAACTATTACCACAAGCAGTTTGTATCGTCGGGGCGAGAAGTTTTGAACCAGAAGAACAACACCTACTCAAAAAATTGGGCGTTAGAATATTTTATATAGAAGAAGTAGAACAACGCGGTTTAGACAAGATTCTGAAAGAAGCGCATAGTATTGTCAACGACAACTCAGATTTCTATGGTATTAGTCTTGATCTTGATGTCGTTGATCCGCATGAAGCGCCTGGCGTTGGAACACCCGAAAAAAATGGCCTACATCAAGTAGCTTTATTAGATGGCCTACATTATTTTAGCCAAGACCCAAAATTAATTGGTGCCGAAATAGTTGAATTTAATCCAGAACGAGATGAAAATCACAGCACTGAAATTCTAGTTGCAAAACTCTTGAAACAGTTTTTATTAAAAAAAGGAAATACATTATGAGCACCAAAACTGATTCTCTTATTGAATTAGAAAAACAATTTGGTGCCCACAATTATTTACCGCTGCCTGTCGTTTTAGTGCGTGGCGAAGGGGTTTACGTTTGGGACATCGCTAACAAACAATATATCGATATGATGAGTGCTTACTCGGCAGTCAGCCATGGTCACTGTCATCCAAAACTAGTAGCCGCTTTGACTTCGCAAGCTCAAACGTTAGCCGTTGTTTCACGAGCCTTTTATACGAAAACATTAGGTCAATTCTTGCGCAAAGCTTGTGAATTGACAGGTTATGATAAAGCCCTCCCAATGAATTCCGGCGCAGAAGCGGTTGAAACTGCAATTAAAGCTGCAAGAAAATGGGCGTATCATCATAAAGGCATAGAAGATGGCAACGCCGAAATAATCGTTTGTGAAGGAAATTTTCACGGCCGAACAACCACAATCGTTAGCTTTTCATCCGAGTATCAATATCGTGACGGCTTTGGTCCTTATACTCCTGGATTTCGTATGATTCCATACAATGATCACGAAGCACTCGAAGAAGCAATCACTCCTAACACTGCAGCATTTTTAGTCGAACCGATCCAAGGAGAAGCTGGTATTCGTTTACCTTCTCCAGGGTATTTACAAAGATGCGCCGAAATCTGCCAAAAAAATAATGTGTTACTAATCGCCGATGAAATACAAACTGGTTTGGGACGAACCGGAAAGTTACTCGCAAGTCACCACGATGAAGTCCAACCGGATGCCGTTGTTTTAGGTAAAGCATTGGGTGGAGGTTTACTGCCAGTCTCATTATTTTTAACACGAGATGAAGTCATGAATGTCTTCACTCCAGGTGATCATGGTAGTACGTTTGGTGGTAATCAACTCGCTGCCACTGTCGGCCTAGCTGCGTTAGAAGTTTTGTACGAAGAAAATTTGATCGATAATTCAGCTGAACTTGGACGTTACTTCCTAGATAAATTAAAAACACTCAATTATCCCTTTATAAAAGATGTTCGCGGCAAAGGTTTGTTTATTGGCATTGAAATTCTTGACCCTAAAATAACCGCAAGACAACTTTGTCTTGCGCTACTAGCAGAAGGATTATTGAGTAAAGAAACACACGATACTGTGATCAGACTAGCGCCACCACTCATCATTACCAAACAACAATTAGATGATGCTTTTGATATTATCAAAAAAGTCTTTGGCAGAGTTGCCTCTAATTCTTAGCTACATATTCAAATAAAGCTTAATACCTTGTAAAAACATTTGCACCGCAACAGTTGTTAACACCATCCCCATCAATCGTTCCATTGCAATCAAACCTCTCTGCCCTAAGATCCGCATTAAAAAACGCGAACTAAGCATGATTAAGATAAAAATAGCAAACGCAATGCAAATCGCCAGAAACCAAAGATGCATTTTCCCTGGCTCTTGAGTTGCAAATAGTAGCACCGTTGCTAAAGCGGAAGGCCCCGCAGTAAGAGGTACCGCCAGAGGTACAATAAACGGTTCGCCTTGAATTTTTTCGGTCGATCGTTTTTCCTCGACAGGAAAGATCATTCGGATAGTAATCAAAAATAAAATGATACCACCAGAAATATATAAGGCAGGTGTCGTGATATTCAACCCATGCAGGATAGAACCACCAAAGAACAAAAATAAAATTAAAATAACAAAAGCCACAACGGCTTCTCTGATAATGATGAAATTTTGACGCTTTGGATCAAAACCTTTTAACACTGAGATGAAGAGAGGAATATTGCCAACCGGATCCATGACTAAAATTAACGTTAAGACAGCAGTATAAAGAGACATGGATTTTCCTTAAGATCTTTGTACAACATTATCAAACATAGCTGGATAACGGTGTGACTTTTTTTATCAATTCATTTTTTTCAATTACTTTTCGACCGGTTAATGCAAAGCCACAAAGATTATTATGCTCATCATAATAGAGTGCCTTCAAATCTCTACCTTCGCCCTCAATCGTCCACTTCCCCAATACATTTCGGGGTGGTGATGCAATAACAATCGGACAGGATGGGGTTTTTAAAACCACGGGCATGACAGGATAAATTACTTCGGTACGATTACCCGTCAGCGTCTTAGCTAGCGCTGCCGCGCACTGTAACAAAGGCGCAACAAAAAACAATACTAAGCCACTGACTTCAGCGCAATCACCCATTGCATAAATATCGGCAACACTAGTTTCCAAATGGTTATCAACTAAAATACCATAATTCGCTTTGATGCCAGAGGTTTTCGCTAAATCAATATTGGGTCGAAGACCAATTGCAGACATCACAGCATCTACCTGCAATGTTTCTTGGTGTGATAACGTTAAATTGTAACCGTTTTCAGTTTTATTAATCTCGGATACTAACTTACCAAAGTGCCAAGTTAAACCGTTTTCTCTAAGAGCCTGTTCAAAGATTCTTCCTAGCGCCTCAGGTAACAAGCGCTGCAGTGGATAAAAAGCCGGATCGACAACATGCACTTCGTGACCAATATTAGTTAAATCATTGGCAAATTCGCAGCCAACTAAGCCAGCACCTAAAATTGCGATTTTCTTTTTGTTGGTTATCATTTCACAAAATCGACCATAATCTTCCAGATCATTCACCGAAAGAATATCCGCAACGGCATCTCCTAATAAAGGTGGCGGAATCACAGAAGCGCCAGTTGCGATCACCAGTTTCTCGTAATGAATGGTATCCGTCAGAGTTTCAAGTCGCTTTTGTTCATGATTTATTTTCTTAACCGTTGTGGCAACGCGAATATCAGCATTCAGTTGTTTTGCCATGGTTGCAACATCGGCAGTTGGTATTTGAGTCACAGTGCGCTTGGCGGTCAAAGAAGTAGACAGTAATGGTTTGGAGTAGAATGAACCATCACTCGCAGTGATAATAGTTAATGGAACTTCAGCATCAAGTTTTCTTATTTCTTTGGCTAACATGTAACCCGCTAAGCCAGTACCAATAATTACTATAGGAAGTATCATCCAATCCTCATCTATTCTGATAAATATCAATCATCGCAGCATTCTTATTGTCAGTGTAAATCGTTCGGTCAATATTACTCTCACGTGGACAAACATAGACGATATTCGCAAGCCCATCGCGATACGGTATTGCATAAGACATGCAATCTTTAAATACTGAGCGAATTGTATTGTCGATGCGCTTCGAATAATTATTTCGCAACTTTGGATTGGCAATAATATTAAAAACTGCCACACCATTAGGTTTTAATACGTTACGCACACTTTGAAAATATTCTTGTGTGACCAGATGAAATGGAATGGTGTAACGACTACTGTACACATCAGACACTATGGCATCAAACCTTTCCGTCGTATTCATCAAAAATTTCCGAGCATCATCGTGAACAAAACGACCATTAATGGTATCGATAAAGCCTTGACGAGCAATCTTAGGTAAACTGCCATCGATATCAACGTACAAAAAGCGGTTAGTATAATTTGATTCTGCCGAGAGTGAAAAGCCACCCGCCCCTAATACTAGGATGTCTTTATTTCTAAAGTTCAAATCATGAAACAATATTTGCTTTATTTGCTCAATGTAAGGAAAACCTTTTCTATCCAGCGACACAAAAGAACTGTCCGAATTGTTGATGGTCAATAAATTGCCAACGCTATTAGTTGGTGGATAATAAATATTGTTGAAAATTTGGTAATCGCCATAATTATTAGTAGCTACGAACAAACGATGTTCCATCGTAATATTGAGCAGATAAATGACAATAGCAGCTATGCCTAAGCCCAGAGATAAAAACCAATCTTTAGGAAATGCAACCAAAAGTCCTATCAAAAACAGCACCAGAAAAAAATTCAGATAAATTGTCCAAGCCACCCCAAAGAAGTTCATTAACACTAAAGTGCTTAATATTGAACCTAAAAATGAACCCACAGTACTTAACGCCAGAACTTTACCGCTAATCGATCCTATGTGGTGCTCATAACGAAATAAATTGGTAGTGATCGGCACTGTTTGTCCGAGCAGATAAACAAGAGGAGCAGTAATTAATAAGAGATAAATCGTTAGCGCAACTAGGCCAAACAAATGTAATTGGGTGAACAAGAAATAAAAAAACAATTGTATAAAAGTATAAGAAAGGCCAATGCCTAGTAAAAATGCGGCAATGACGAAGTTACGTTTTAATATTGAAGCGTAATTTTCTTTGTATTGACCACCTCTATAATAGCCAAGCGCCAAGAACAGTAAAAAGATCCCTATAATTAAACTTGTTATGATGACGCTGTTACCCACCACAGTGATTAGCTGTCGTATGGTTAGCATTTCAACCGCGATAGTGACAAAGCCTTCAAGTAGAATTATCAGTAACGTTGTCACCGTTGTCAGAGAGATTGTTTTTGCTGTGGTCTCTTCCATGAGTTCTCTTTATAGTGTTGCCATGCGCCTAACCTGACTTAATTCATGTACTGCATCCACCAACACTTTCACATTATCTGGCGGTATATCGGGATGAATACCATGACCTAAATTAAAAATATGTCCTGATCCCGGACCGAAGCTATCGAGAATAGCAGCAACTTCTTGCCGAATTCGCTCAGGCGTCGAGTATAAAATTGCGGGATCCATATTCCCTTGCAATGCAACTTTTTCACCGATCCACTGCCTTGCTCTTCCAATATTAATAGTCCAATCTAGTCCCAGCGCATCAGCGCCTGAATCACTCATTTCACGCAACCACAAGCCACCATTTTTAGTAAATAAAATAATCGGAATATCTGGATACTGTTGTTTAACATTGGCAATGATTTTAGACATGGGCTGCAAAGAAAATCTTTGATAATTTTCGGTTGTTAAAATACCACCCCATGTATCAAATATCATTAGTGTTCGAGCACCTGCAGCAACTTGACCAATTAAATAATCGGTCACGGCCATAACCAACTTTTCGAGTAAGAGCTCCATTGCTTCTGGCTGAGTATAAAGAAATTGCCTTATTTGATGGAAATTTTTACTACCCCCCCCTTCAACCATATAAGTTGCGAGTGTAAAGGGACTTCCGGAAAAACCGATCAGTGGTATGTGGCCTGGAAGTTCTCCCGTTACTAATTTGATTGCAGCGAAGACATAATCTAAATCTTGTTCGACCTTGGGAAGAGATAAGGCGTTGACATCCTGCATACTACGAATACTGTGTTTGAATTTTGGTCCTTCATTACTTTCAAAGTAGAGTCCCAAGCCCATCGCATCTGGAATGGTTAAGATGTCAGAAAAAATAATAGCCGCATCCAAGGGAAATCGTGCCAAAGGTTGTAAGGTGACTTCACAGGCACGCTCAGGCGTCTTGCATAACGTCATAAAGTCTTTGATTTGGCTACGAACTGCACGGTATTCAGGCAGATAGCGACCTGCTTGGCGCATGATCCAGACTGGCGTACAGTCAACAGGTTGTTTAGCTATTGCGCATAGAAAACGAGAATGCTGCATTGAATTCATTTACGACCTTTGTGAGGGGATTAATATTGTGCCATTACTGCGCATGCCATTCGCGCGCGTTTGTCATCCCCGCGAAGGCGGGGATCCATGCTAACAAGCTGCATCAAACACGGATTCCCGCCTTCGCAGTAATGACAAGTATGCAATGTATTGCTCTTTTGAGCAAACATTCTCGATTTCACCGGCAAATTTTAATATAATTAATAGATTAACAACCTTCCCTTAACTAAAAATGTCTAATTTATTATCTGAAATACAAAAACGCCGCACCTTTGCGATTATTTCTCACCCTGACGCCGGTAAAACGACGCTTACTGAAAAGTTGCTGTTATTTGGTGGGGCAATTCAGCTAGCTGGAACGGTGAAGGGACGTAAAGCGTCTCGTCATGCCACGAGCGATTGGATGGAACTTGAAAAACAACGAGGTATTTCCGTGACGACCTCGGTCATGCAGTTTCCCTATCAAGATTACATCATTAATCTTCTTGATACCCCAGGCCATGAAGACTTTTCCGAAGATACGTATCGAACTCTAACAGCGGTCGATTCTGCTTTAATGGTCATTGATGCTGCAAAAGGAGTCGAAGCAAGAACCATCAAGCTATTAGAAGTTTGTCGCTTACGCAATATTCCGATTATTACCTTTATCAATAAAATGGATCGCGATACCCGCGAACCAATTGAGCTCCTCGATGAGATCGAATCGATACTTAAAATAAAATGCTCACCAGTGACTTGGCCACTTGGCATGGGTAAATCATTTAAAGGTGTTTATCATCTTTTACAAAATGAATTTCATTTTTATCAATCTGGACAAAATGAGCGAGCCCAACAAGGACAGGTCATCGCTGGCTTAGACAACATAGAATTAGATAATTCGTTAGGTGATTTAGCAACCGTATTACGCGACGAAATCAGCTTGGTAGCTGGGGCAAGTCATTCCTTTGATCACGATGCCTATTTGGCTGGACAACTCACTCCTGTGTTTTTCGGCTCGGCGATGAATAATTTTGGCGTTAAAGATTTATTAGATACTTTTGTGAATTATGCTCCTTGCACTCAACCAAGACCCACCATTCAACGAGAAGTGCAACCGCAAGAGGCTAACTTCTCCGGTTTTGTGTTTAAGATCCAAGCAAATATGGACCCTGCTCATCGCGATCGCATCGCCTTTTTAAGAGTGTGCTCTGGCAAGTATCAAAAAGGGATGAAAATGAAACACGTTCGAATCAAACGTGATATTCAAATTCATAATGCCCTGACCTTTATGGCTGGTGACCGAGAGCATATTGAAGAAGCCTACCCAGGCGATATTATTGGCCTGCACAATCATGGCACCATCCAAATTGGTGATACTTTTACTCAAGGTGAAGAATTACAATTTATTGGCATACCTTATTTTGCACCTGAAATTTTTCGTCGCGTCCGACTAAAAGATCCGTTGAAACTAAAAGCCTTACAAAAGGGACTCTTGCAACTTTCAGAGGAAGGTGCAACGCAATTCTTTCGACCGCTTAATTCGAATGAATTAATTCTTGGTGCCATTGGCGTGCTGCAATTCGACGTAGTCGCTTATCGCTTAAAAAATGAATACAACGTTGAATGCAAATACGAAGACGTTGCCGTGTCTACAGCTCGCTGGATTAGCTCGGATAATCGTAAAAAATTAGACGAATTCAAACAACATTTGGCACATAATTTAGCGTTAGATGTTGGCGATAATTTAACTTATCTTGCACCCACAATGATCAATTTAAATCTCACTCAGGAACGTTGGCCCGATATTCAGTTTCGGGAAACTCGAGAATTAAATAGCTCATTGGAGGAGTGATTGAGATGATTCGGCCTCTATTAAGAATTGGACATGATGCGCTTCGAGAACCTGCTCAACCTGTTACAGAATTTAATACGCCCGAATTAACTAATTTAATAATTGATTTGAAAGACACCATGAAAGCTAACGGCGGTGTTGGCATTGCCGCACCCCAAATTGGTGTGCCCCTATGCGTTATTGTGATTGGCTTTACGTATTCAGATCGTTATCCACATGCAAAATCGATTCCGGAAATGGCGTTGATTAATCCATCCTATCACGCTGTAGGCGATGAAACTTATGAGGATTGGGAAGGCTGTTTAAGTTTGAAAAAGCTTAGGGGGTTGGTACGAAGATATGTACAAATCACCTATAGTGGTTTTACAGCAACTGGTGAGAAAGTCGAAGACACTGTATCAGGATTTCATGCCAAAGTGATTCAACACGAAGTGGATCATCTTAGAGGCACACTATTAATTGAACGAGTTCCTGATTTAAAATTTTTTGGATTTGAAGATGAAATACAAGTACTCATGCAGCAAACTGGAACGCGCTTAAGCTAAATTTAACCACGAGGCTATAGTTATGAACGATGAATCAAAGAAAGCAGCAGTAGAACAAGAAATTTCACAAGAAGAAAGCGCCTTACAGAAAAAAGAACGCGAAAAAAAAGCAGCCGAAGAAGCTGCAGCTGCGTTGAATGAACAAAATCAAGAAATTGATAACGCAATTGCTTTTGAAGAAGAAGAACAATTAATTGCGCAAGAGGAACAAGCCGCTCAACCAGAACCAGCATTACCTCACTGGATCACGGATCTTTTGTTACGTGGCGCCGAATATCTCTATGAGAATGAATTTGGAGCCTTAGAAGATGGCGGCGCCGCAGCAAAAGACACTGTAGAAAATGTTCTTGGTAACTTCGCAGATGACAATACCATTCTAAATTTCGAAGAAACATTAAAAGGATTCAAAGCGGAACTAGCAGGCGGCGAGAAAATTATCTTCGATTTGATGGACAACAAGATCTTTTCCAATGGCGTGACCGATAAAGTTTTTGAAGTTATCACAACAGTGCTTAAAGCGATCGGTGGCGATAAATTAGATGTTAGCGATCAAAAAGATGAGGACGCGCGCTATTCCGCTTATGATAATGCTGTGCAAAAAGGCTTAGAAGTCCTTGGCTTAACACCTGACGAAAATGAAAAGTTCAGACAAAAAGAGGCAATGGGCATTCAAAAAGGTTAATTGTCAAATAGTGCTTGACCCTGAGGGATCCCCA
>DJAM01000069.1 GCA_002429595.1 Coxiellaceae bacterium UBA6002 | reverse complement strand
CCCGCGTAGGCTGGAATGACAGCAAACGCGGGAATGACAGAAATTATACCACAGCCACTTGACAAGTTTGGTATAGTGGTTGAAAGGTAGCCCATTGATAGATCTAGCATGGTAGCAAGAACATGTCATTAATCACTTTCAAAATAATTGCAGCAATTTTCATCTTCATTGTGGCGATCTTAGCTGGTCTTTTGCCCTTGCAAGTCAAACACTTTCATTCAGGTTCTCGGCACTTAACCGACTCTATCACAAATGGCATTTTCCTCGGCGCCGCTATCTTCCACATGCTACCCGACTCTCAAGCGGGCTTTGAAGGTTTGGGCTTAACTCAGTACCCCTATGCCCTACTACTGTGTTTTTCCGGTCTGATCATCCTGCAAATTATTAAATACATCACTTTGTATTTCAATCAAGCGACCGAAGACTCAAAATTAAATGGGGTAATCATTCTCATTATTTTATGTATCCATTCCATTATCGAAGGCGGCACGCTTGGCATTAATACGACCGTAACTAACGCCTTTGTGATCTTTATCGCGATTATGGCGCATAAGAGCTGTGACAGCTTCGCACTAGCCACAACACTTAAACGCTATACTTTATTTCCTAACTTCCATATTCCACTGATTGTCATCTATGCCTTGATGACTCCCTTTGGAATCGCAATCGCCTCCGGACTGATTGGAGCACTATCCCAACGCTCTGGCATTTTGGCGGAGTCGATTCTGAATGCTGCCGCCGCGGGAACCTTCATCTATATTGGTGCGCTAGATGCCATTATTCAGCAATTTAGAGTTAAAAGCCTCAAGCAAAACTTTCTTGATTTTTGCTCGCTGATCCTAGGAATGGCCTTTATGGGGTTATTAGCGATTTGGATCTGAAGTTTGAAAAACATTAAAGACGATCCTTCAGGAGTATGATTGGGGTGATTATTATTGATATGCCCTCTATCCACAGCAGGAAGCTCTACCTAGTAGGACTAGACTGCTCCTAGAAATGATCGCAGGTTCACTCCTCGATCAGTAATCTTCCACTATACTCATACTAATATCCAAATTTCTTGATGAAGGAACACCTAATGAAACGCGGGATTGCGCTGCTATTGCTCTGCTTGCTAAGCGCATGCACAGAATATAAAGACGTTACAGTCAAAAAGCCTGTAGACCTGCAACGCTATGCTGGTAAATGGTATGAAATTGCTTCCTTCCCGACACACTTCAACGCTGATTGCTCCTGCACCACGATTACTTACACCGTTCACCGTCACCACATTGATGTTAACAACACCTGTTATACCTATGTAAAACATAAAAAGCATTCACGAACGATTGAGGGTAAAGCTTTTCCTATTACCGGGTCTGCAAACAGTCATTGGAGTATTAAATTTTATTGGCCATTAAAAGCGAATTATTGGATTGTTTATGTAAGCGACGATTATCAATATGCTTTAGTCGCTGAGCCGAGCAAAAATTATTTATGGATTTTGGCACGTGCTCCGATGATTGATCCACAGATTTATGAGAGTTTATTGGAGAGGTTGAGGCGATTAGGTTTTGATTTGGAGCTATTGAGGCATTCTCATCGTTGTGGGGGCTAACACTCGTTCCCGCTCCTACTCTTTCCCGTTCCCGAATCATATAGACCACATTGCAATATACATTAACAGATGCAGCACAATGAGAAATATTATGCAGTCTAATACACGATTTTTTTTTATTAGCTCGGACAGTGCAATGGAAAATTCGGTTCTTCGGAACCGATAAGTTGCTGCATTGTCTATATGATTCGGGAACGGGAAAGAGTAGGGACGGGAACGGGAACGATTAAGGAAGCGATCTAAATGAGAAAATCCCCTCTCCCGCTTGCGGGAGAGGGAGAGGGTTAGGGTGAGGGTAAATTATTAAGCCTCAGCCTTCTCAATCAAACCGAGCTCTCTTACTGCATCTCGTTCAGCACGAAGCTCATCCAGCGTAATCATTAACTTCTTCGTAGCATATTCATTGTGCTGAATATGAGGCACAACAACCAGTTCGCTATTTTCCGTGCGACATGGGAAAGAAAAGATCAGTCCTTCATCAATTCCATACTGCCCTTCTGAACAAACGCACAGGGAATAAGTTTCTAGGCCGATTGTGTCATTAACACGGCTGCGGACGCTGTCGATAATCGCATTCGCTGCGGAAGCCGCCGATGATAAACCACGAGCTTTGATAATCTCTGCGCCACGTTTTTGGATGATTTCCACGAAATCTTTTTGCAGCCAAGATTCATCTTTAATGACATCGATCACCGCTTTACCGCCAATTGTGGCATTGTAGAAGTCAGGATATTGAGTTGAGGAATGATTGCCCCAGATATTCATATTTTTTATTTCATGGACTGGAACGTTGGCCTTGATAGCTAATTGAGCTCTAGCGCGGTTTTCATCCAGCATCGTCATTGCGTAAAAACGATCTCTTGGGACATCGGGTGCATTATTCATTGCTATTAAGCAATTGGTGTTGCAAGGATTGCCAACGACTAGCACTTTGACATCGTCAGCGGCGTAGTCATTGATGGCACGACCTTGGGCGGTAAATATTGCGCCATTAATTTTTAATAGGTCCGCTCTTTCCATGCCTTCTTTGCGTGGCACAGCGCCTACCAATATTGCCCAATTCACGTCTTTCATGCCGACACTAAGATCTGATGTGCAAACCACATCCTTCAATAGCGGGAAGGCACAATCCTGGAGCTCCATGACAACACCTTGCAAGGCTGGCAGTGCTTGAGGTAATTCATTTAAATGCAACACGACCTCAGTATCTTTACCAAACATATCGCCATTCGCAATTCGGAATAATAAAGCATACCCTATGTGACCCGCGGCTCCGGTCACTGCAACTTTGACCTGTTTCTTTGTCATTTAGATCTCCTCAAACATTGGTATTTTTTTTAAAAGTGGTAACAATTGCTTTGAATCACCAAGAGCGATAAATGGAGGATTGAGCAAAAGTGGCTTGGTATTATAACGTAAAGCTTGCCAGTTTGAATCCAAAACGATGCCGCCAGCATTTTCTACAATACTTTGACCCGCCGCAGTATCCCACTCATGAATAGGTTCCTTACGTAGATATATATCTGCTCGTCCTTCGCAGATCAAACAAAATTTTAAGGAACTACTGCGATAAGTCATGCTGATCGGGTGATGTAATGCTATCTGCTCCCGTAAGCGTTCGTGCATCTCTCTTCGGGTACTGACGATAATAAGTTCTTCATCTGGCGCTAAAGTGCGCACCTTAAGTGGCTGCACGCTGCCCTGCTCCTCTTTAAAAGAAGGAATGGAACTTGCCCCGGCATAAATCCGATTTTTTCGCGGCACATAAATTACCCCTAGCACGGGTAGATGTTCATGGATTAAAGCGATGTTGACCGTGTACTGGCCGCTATTGAGAATAAATTCCCGCGTGCCATCGAGTGGATCAACCAACCAATAAGTCTGCCATTGGCTTCGTTGCTCAAAAGGAAAATCTGGTTCTTCTTCGGATAAAAGCGGAATATCAGGCGTAATAGCCGCCAAACCAGCCTTAATGATATTGTGCGCGGCTAAATCGGCTAAAGTCACTGGCGAATCATCATGTTTGTGTTTGATACCCAGTGGCAATTTCTCATCATGGTATTTAAGAATTTCGGTGCCGGCCGCTTTCGCTATCGCAATAATCTCATTTAGAAAACTCGGTTCAATTTGCATCGTTAAATCGCATTGTTTTTTATTAAGTCTCTGACAATATAAAGGGCTGCAATGCTACGCGCCTCATGAAAATCATCACGCATTAGTAACTGGTCCATTTCGCTTAATTTCCAGGGAACCACTTCGATTTCTTCGGGCTCATCTCCCACTAAACGTTGCTCATAAAGCTCAGTTGCCACAATCATTTTCATTTGCTTAGTGGTATAAGCTGGCGCCGAACTTAGTCTTCTAAGCAGTTGCAACTTTTTTGCTCCATAGCCTGTTTCTTCCATCAATTCCCGATTTGCTGCCAATAGGAAATCCTCGTTGTCATCAACAGCGCCCTTCGGGAAACCCAAATAATACTCTTCAAGTCCAACACCATATTCTTTAACCAATAAAACTGTGTCTCTATCAAGAACTGGAATGATCATCACCGCTTCCGCACCACGACTACCTCGTAGCCGTTCAAAGTGACGTTCTTCTCCATTAGAAAATCGCAAATGGACACCCTCTACTTGAAAAAGCTTAGTCTTAGCAAGCACAGTGGTTTCTAAGATGGTTGGTTTCTTTTTAGACATCAATCACCCCGTATTTTTTTGCAATGACATTCAAAAAGCAGTATAAAAAAGACCTAACTGATTAGAACAAGTAACTTATGATCCCAACAAGCCTTTATATCCACATTCCTTGGTGCGTCGAGAAGTGTCCTTATTGCGATTTTAATTCGCATGCAGCACGCAAACAACTTCCTGAAAGAGACTATGTTAACGCACTTATCAAAGATTTAGAAAATGATTTACCACTCATTTGGGGAAGAAAAATCCAATCGATTTTTATCGGTGGCGGCACACCTAGCCTATTTTCAGCAAAAGCCTTAGAACAACTTTTACAAGAGCTTCATGCCAGGCTTGCTTTCTCGCCAACCATCGAAATTACCCTCGAAGCCAATCCTGGCACCGTCGAACAGCAACGTTTCATTGAATACCGACAACTCGGCATTAATCGCCTTTCGCTAGGCGTACAGTCATTTCAAGATGATAAGCTACGATTACTTGGAAGAATTCATAACAGCCAAGAGGCTGAACGTGCAATTGCTGCTGCGAAAGAAGCAGGATTTGATAATTTTAATATTGACTTGATGTTTGGCTTACCGAGCCAAACGTTAGAGGATGCTCTTCATGATGTAACGTTAGCAATGAGTCATCAACCCACACATTTGTCCTGGTACCAACTAACCATCGAACCCAATACCCATTTCGCAAAATTTCCGCCTAAATTACCGCTAGATGATCATATTTTTGAGATACAGATTAAAGGCCAAGAGCTATTGCAATCACAAGGATTTGAGCAATACGAAATTTCTGCCTATAGCCAAAAAAAACGACAATGTCTTCATAATCGTAATTATTGGGAATTTGGGGATTATCTTGGTATTGGCGCAGGTGCTCATAGCAAAATCACCGATCCAGCTACTGGTTGCATTTCGCGTCGTTGGAAAGTTAAACATCCTAAACAATATTTGAAAGCTAACCCGTTTCTCGCCGGAGAACAACTGTTAAAGACAGACGAATTACCACTCGAGTTCATGATGAATGCTCTGCGGTTATATGAAAGAGTGCCAACTGCACTATTTGTAGAGAGGACAGGCTTGCCCATTACTTCAATTAAACAGATTTTAGATGAAGCACAAAGAAAAGAGCTGTTAATTTGGAACCAAGAATATTTGGAAACGACCTCTCGAGGCCGGTTATATTTGAATGATCTTTTAGATCTCTTTATGTAAAATTATCGCAACATTTTTGTAGGTATAACAATGAGATTAATTACGTTCTTACTTTTTTGCTTGATACTACCAAAAGCGGTTGCTGATCCAAAAACTCCTGATAATCCTTCCTACATAGCTACTGCCAACGCACCAGCGCCATTTGGAGCCTACTCTCAAGGTATCTCAGTAGATTTATCCAAGGGAAAATTAATCTTTGTGGCGGGGCAAGTGGGCAAAGATCCCAAAACTAATGTTACTTACGAAAATGATATTGAACTTGCAACGCGCCAAGCACTAAACAATATTGATGCAATCTTACGTGCAGCTGGTATCGATTTAAGCCACGTAGTACGCATGGATGTTTTTCTTCGAGATGCTAAAGACTGGCGCGGTATGAACAAAGAATATGCCAAACACTTTCCCAATGGACGTTTTCCAGTTAGAACCGCGACACAATCTGGAATTGTCGATCGGATTGAGATTTCTTGTATTGCTTATGTTGCTTCGTAAGTTATTAATACATTTTATTGAAGACAAATTCATGCTGCTAAAACTTTTACATAGTGCTCTTTACTAAAGTCTAAAATTTTTGTATCGGAAGTAACTAATGTCAACTCCTCCACTCTAGCAGTTGCCACAATTATTCTATCTGCTGGATCACCATGGAATGCGCCGGGCAGATAACAACTTTCAACTGAAATTTTTGGTGTTAACGGCATTAAATTGATTCCAGGGGCTTCTAAAGATCTTGAGATCCAATCTAATACTGGAATGTCTAAAATAATTCTTTCGCTTGCTACAAGCATGCTCATTTCCCATAAAGAAATCGCAGAAAGAAATAAAGCATGTTGTTGTGCAGCTTGAGTTATTTGGTTTAAAGATTTTTTGTTAATTTTTTCTTCGCCATTTATAAGCCACACCCAAACATGGGTATCGAGCAAAAGACTAGAGGACTTATTCATCTGCATCCCATTTTTCATCAGTTGGAGAAACAATATCACCTACGATTTTTGCACTTTTTCGTAAATATCCATAGATTTGAGGTGGTTGTTCTTCTTCTATTGGAACTATTTTTGCAACGGGTTTTCCTCTTTTAGTAATAATAAGAGGAATATGCTTGCGACTCACTTCATCAAGCAAATGTAAACATTTTGCTTTAAATTCTCCCGCCGGGATCTTTGGAATATGCTGCTTCATCTAAAGTTTTCCTATGGTCATATGACTATGGTTATATAAATAATTTAGTATAATTTTGACTAAAAGTAAAACACTCTAAGAAATTTAGGTTCCTGGGTTGCATCCAGACTACATATTTAATGCAACTTAAGATATAATTGCCAAAAAAACGTGAATCTTTAGTATGCAGACTTCATCTTCTAGCGGTAAGCCAGTTCATCAATGCAGCGATTGCTCGCTGATGTCGTTTTGCAGCTCAACGCCTAGCAAAATCGTAACGACGCCTTCTTTTTTGCGGAAACAACATCACCTTAAAAAGCATCAGAAGGTCTGTAATTCAAAAAAAACGCTGCACTCCCTTTACATGGTGAAAGCTGGTTCTTTAAAAGCATCCATTTTCCAGCCTGGAGGTAAAGAGCAGATTTTAAGCTTTTATCTGCCCGGGGAAATTATTGGTCTTGAAGCCATTAACACAGAGAGCTATCCATTTGCAATTGAGAGTTTGACAGCGGCTAGTCTTTGCGAGATCTCTTACGAGAATATCTTGTCCGTTGCCGCTAAATTACCGCAGCTTTATGAGAAGTTGCTGCAGCAGGCTAGTCATCGACTTAACATGGGACACTATACTAGCATCCTACGTGCTGATCAGCGACTTGCCGGCTTTTTATTGGAATTATTTGATCGACTGCATTGCAAAAATTACTTAGAGGGTTTCATTCTTCCTATGCCACGCCAAGCAATAGGTGATTATCTTGGATTAGCAGGTGAAACAGTGATTCGAATTTTGAACCGCTTGGAGCAGCAACAGGTTATCACCATTAAAAATAAACATATCAAAATTAATCATTCTGCTGCGCTTTTATGGCTCGCTCAAGGCGGGTCACTCCACAATATCTCACACTAAAAAATGCATTTTATGACCTAGATCATAATTTCGTCTTTTAATCACTGATACACTTTTCTTAATCTAATTATTCAAGTTATTCACTCTTGAAAACTAATTTAAAAAAAGAAATTGGCGTCGCACTTACGATTAAATTGCTGCTTTTATTTGGCTTGCAATATGTTTGCTATTCAAAGCCCATAGATAAGCAGTTGTCACCTCACAATATATCTCAACATGTTTTTGGAGAGCGCTAAATGTTAGATGTTGTCCAATTGTCTCGCTTACAATTTGGCCTAACCGCTATGTATCACTTTATCTTTGTTCCTTTAACGATTGGACTCGCTGTCTTATTAGGCATCATGGAATCAATCTTTGTCATGACCGGAAAAGAAATTTGGCGTGATATCACTAAATTCTGGGGTGTGTTATTCGGAATCAATTTTGCGATGGGGGTGGCTACAGGAATTCCGATGGAGTTTCAGTTTGGCACTAATTGGGCTTATTTTTCACATTACGTTGGCGATGTCTTTGGAGTGCCTTTAGCAATTGAAGGGCTCATGGCCTTTTTCTTAGAGGGAACATTTGTTGGATTGTTTTTTTTCGGTTGGAATAAACTATCGAAAGGAGCTCATCTCACTGTCACCTGGCTAGTTGCATTGGGAACAAATCTATCAGCGTTATGGATTTTAATCGCAAATGGCTGGATGCAAAACCCGGTCGGCACTTATTTTGATTTTCATACTATGCGCATGGAGGTAGGAAGTTTTTTTCAAATACTTTTCAATCCAGTTGCCCAAGCTAAATTTGTGCACACCGTTAGTGCTGGCTATGTTACTGGTTCAATTTTTGTGGTTGCGATTAGTGCTTACTATCTATTGCGCGGCCGTAATATTGCAATAGCCAAGAGATCGATGTTAATTGCGGCAGCTTTTGGTTTGGCTTCTTCTTTATCAGTAGTTGTGTTAGGTGATGAAAGTGGCTACTTGGTAAATGAAAATCAAAAGATGAAAATTGCTGCAATTGAAGGCATGTGGCAAACAAAACCGGCGCCGGCGAGTTTTACTATTTTTGGGCTGCCAGATCAGAAACAACACACTACTCGATATGAAGTTCAAATTCCTTATATGCTGGGTATAATCGCTACCCGCTCATTTAACCAACCACTCTATGGCATTAACGATTTGGTTTTACAAGCGGAATCTAAAATTAAAGACGGTATTCAAGCATATACTGCACTACAAACGTTATTACAAAATCCTAATGATAAAATTGCGATGAAACAACTTAATACGTATGGCAACGATTTAGGGTACGCTTTATTATTAAAACGACATACAGCAAATATAGTTCAAGCTTCACCTGAGCAAATCACAGCAGCTGCTTGGGATACGGTACCACCTGTTGCACCCTTATTTTGGGGTTTTAGGATTATGGTTGCTTGTGGAATGTTTTTTATTCTATTTTTTATCACTGCATTCGCTCTAAGCGTAAGGCAGAAAGTTCAGCAAAAATGGTTTCTTTTGATTGCGATCTGTAGTTTGCCGTTACCCTGGTTAGCAAGTGAAATGGGTTGGATGGTTGCAGAAGTGGGTCGACAACCCTGGATTATCCAAGGAATTTTGCCCACTTTTCTTGGCACGTCCTCCTTGGCCAATTCATCGTTGTTGACTAGCTTAATAGGGTTCATCTGCCTTTATACTTTTCTGGCCGTGATTGAAGTATATCTCATGATTAAATATATCCGTCTTGGTCCTGAATATTTTTCTACTACTACGGAGTTAGCGAATGCTTATTGATTACCCCACCCTTCGTATTATTTGGTGGCTGCTGCTCGGAATATTGTTGACTGGAATTGCTGTAATGGATGGTTTTGATTTAGGCATCGGAATGTTATTACATCGTGTTGCAAAAACAAATAGTGAACGGCGAGTCGCCATTAATACTATTGGTCCGGTGTGGGAAGGAAACCAAGTCTGGTTAATTTTAGGCGGTGGCGCTATTTTTGCTGCTTGGCCACTGCTTTATGCAGTATCCTTTAGTGGTCTTTATTTACCAATGTTTATCATCCTCTTAGGACTGATTCTTCGTCCAGTAGGTTTTAAGTATCGCAGCAAGATTGAACATACTCATTGGCGAAGTTTTTGGGACATCTGTTTATTTATCGGTGGCTTTTTCCCGGCACTCATTTTCGGTGTAGCCATTGGCAATGTTTTGCAAGGCGTACCATTTTATTTTGACCAAACACTTCGCGTTTTCTACGTTGGATCATTTTGGCAGTTACTGAATCCATTTGCACTTATCTGTGGACTAGTTAGCATTGCCATGATGATCATGCATGGCAGTGTCTTTCTTTGTATTAAAACGGTAGGAACAGTCCAAGAACGAGCAAGAAAATACACATTTTACAGCGCAATTTTAACTATTGCATTATTCACCATTGCAGGTTACTTGATTAAATATAAAATTTCTGGATATATTCTCACAAGTCTACCCTCTCCTTCTGCTCCCTCCAATCCATTGTTCAAACAAGTTACGGTGCAGATAGGAGCATGGATTCATAACTATCAACAATTTTCCGTGACGCGCTGTGTTCCAATCACGGCATTACTCAGTGCCATTTGCGTAATACTACTTGCTTATTTCAAAAAATTTCGCTGCGCTTGGTTTTGCAGTGCTCTAACCATCGCCTGTTTGATTGCAACAGTTGGAGCAAGTATGTTCCCGTTTATTCTACCTTCCTCGATAAACCCTAATATGAGTTTATTGGTTTGGGACGCATCGTCTAGTCAAACAACACTGTTCATCATGTTAATAGTTTCCGCAGTCTTCTTGCCGATTATTATTTTATATACGAGTTGGATCTATTATGTGCTTCGCGGCAAAGTAACCTATGAACATATCGAAGCAAACTCTCACAGTAATTATTAATAGGAAATTGCTATGTGGTATTTCTCTTGGATTTTAGGCGTTGGATTAGCTGTCAGTTTAAGTTTAGTGGTTGGCATTTGGTTTGAGCTGCGAACTTTTTAGCTGTAGACTTAGATTACGGATGGGGACTACTATCTTGTTTTGCAGTAAGTTTCGCAACTAAACTTTCTACCAAGTTGGCATAATGTCGTTGAAAAGCTGCCAAAAAGTTTTTTCTTCTATCAGCTACTTCAGCATCTATAAAATCACTGTTGGAAACTGGCCCTGACGTTGTTAGTAACCTATTATTGTAATCAATGAAGGAATCGTTGTTGCATAAAAATAAAAATCTATGAATACCCATTGCCATTTGTTCCTGTCTTTCTTGTGCACTGTAAGCATCAATCCTATTAGGATTATATAGAATTGACCACATTATACCATTGGCAAGAAGTAGTTGATTCATAATGAGGTATGCAGTTCGACAGTTGACATCCGAAAACAAATGAAGAATTTCTATTTCATGCGTTAATTGATCAACTAATCCGATTCGTTCAGCAGGCGATTTTGCTGTTACTATTTGCTCATTATACTCTTCTATAGCCTTTTGAGCCCAATTTATTGCAAGTTGTGCTTTAGGAGCAAATATCGAAATCGTAGGCTCAGACTCGAGCCGGTTAAATATTTGAGTAGCAAGATGTTTAATTTCTTGATCGCTCATGTTAGCTAAATTTGCTTGACCTGAAATCTGTGATCCTGCTGCAGCAATGGGTGTGCTACGTGCTAGTATTACATCCAGTTGGTGTTCCTCTTTGGTAGGTCCTCGCAATGCTTGCTTGCTAATCTGATAAAATAATTCTGCGTAATCCTTCCAACTCTCTTTAATGTTTTTCTCTACTCCATATGCAATCCAAGCACTTTCAACGACTGCTGTAACTTGTTCTAGAGTAATTGTTGGGAATTTTTTTTGGAGTTCACTAAAAATCTTGGCAATTATTTGTGTCTTCGCTTCTTTTAATCTATCGCGAGTGGGTAAATTAGTTTTGTCGCCCTCTAGATACTTTTCATGTTCATCAAATCCATATTCGCCGAGCTCGCGCATGAAAAAGTTTACAAGATATGTTTTTTTCATATCAGCAATCATAAAACCATCTTGATTATTATCTTTTTTAATACGAAATAATAATTCTGTGATTCCTGCCACTGATGCTGAATTAGTATTGATCGGAAAGGCGTTAAGCTCTTTTCTAATTTCGCCCGGAGTGAGAGTTTTATTTGGTAATGTTTGGCTAAGCCTCCGGTGCATACTCTTGATTTGTTCTAATGATACCTGTGCTTTCATCGCATCAGGAGTACTAAAATAAGGTAGGACATTCAAACTAATTGCATCAAAGAGATTTTTGATGCAATTAGGCTCTCTTTTCTCATATTGCACCCAAGTTTCTCGAAGATGATAAAATAATTGATAATCCACAAATAATAGGTAATACAATTCTTTTGGTAAGCGCAATAACAATTCATTAGGTGAGCAATTCATTTCGAGACTGGTTTCATCTTTTATCTCTTGCTGTAAATTAGCAACATGTTTGCTCTCATGTAATTTTGGGTCAATATCTTCTGGTCTAACTTCAAATCCTCTCATATGATGTACTTTTACTAAAGCAGCGGCATAATCAATGTTATGTTCATTCTCAGTGGGAAGACTAGTAAGGGTTAACTCTGCAATAGCATCTATTCCACCCTCTTCAGAATTTAGCCGACAAGTACGCTTAGCTTTGTTTAAATCTTCGTAAAATTGCGCTTCAACATTCTCGACGGTGTAGACACCACCCATCTGCCTTTTAATTGCCGACTCAATTTTAGCAAGAGATGTGACATTATTGAGTACGTCAGAGCCACCACGGAGAATAAAATAGTACGTTTTCGAAGGCATACCCCCTCCATCTTATAGTTATATTTTAAGGATAGTAGAAATTATGCCATGGCAACGAACATTAAGCTGGCTGTAGCCCAGATGCTATTATGGCTGACCTGGAGCTCCTGGGGTAATCGTCGGGGTTACACCCTGCCCCGGAATAATCGTTGGCGTCACCACAGGATTATTCACATTCTGAGTTGGCACCCCTAAAGAGTTAGGTGAAGTCTGCGGAATCATACCTGCAAATTTTTGTTCATAGGCTTGAGATTGCTTATCAATCTCTTGAAACACCGATTGTGCAATTTCTGGTGGTATTCCTTGCGCTTGTGCTTGGCGGATTACTTGCAGAATAACGCCCGGGTTCTGTTGGGTATTATCCGAAACGATCGCACTATTTTTAAGTTGTGCTCCTCTTTTTACATATGCCAGTCTTTGAGCTAATAACGTTGCGATTTGGCTGTCAACGAATCGAATATTTTGCTGTACACAACTCATATCTTTGCAGGAGCGATTAGCAATGTACTCATAACCAGCTAACGCATTACCACTAATGTAGGGATTACCCTGGACACTGCCAGAATAAAAACCGTTAATCATCGCGCCACTCGCTGCAAGAGGCACAAATAATGCTAAGCCAAAAATTACCTTTTTCATGCGAAACTCCCTTTTGTTTATTGCTTAACAAAAACTAAGTCCGTGATAGCACAATCTTTGCGTTTGGCACGTAACTCAAATTTTGATTTCGGCCGTCCAAGAAATGGTAGATCGTGAACATCATTTTGATAATTATGGAACTGATGGTGGGAATTAACAACTTGCGCCATGTGATTGGCATAATCAGCAACATCGGTCGCTAGGTGAAAATAACCGCCTGGCAATAAGCAACGATGGACTGTATCGACGAAATCTGGCTGGACAATCCGGCGTTTGTGATGCTTTCTTTTAGGCCAGGGGTCAGGAAAGAATAATAAAACAGCGGTTAAAGACTCATCTGGGATCTGATGTTTTAAGATCTCGACAGCATCGCCTTGATACAGCTTGATGTTTTTAAGGCCTAATTCATCGATAGCGGCTAAAGTTGCACCAATACCTGCAAGATAGACTTCAATACCGATGAAATTGACCTGCGGATTATTTTGAGCAAGCTCAACTAGACAATTGCCCATACCAAAACCGATTTCGATTACAGTAGGCGCCTGTCTTTCAAAAACACCTCTGAATTTAACCCCATCTTCTTGATTATTAATTACAAATTGGGATCGATGGGTAGTTAGAGCCAATTTCTGCTTGGGGGTTAGTCGAACGCGAGAAGCGAAGCTTTTAATAGTCCTTTTTGGACGATTTGAGTCAAGTACTATGTTCATGAACCTTGCAACTATGGGAGCCAATCGGTAGCATACCGTTATACAGCGAAATTTCAATGCTACTTTCTATCTTTGCACTTAGTCAAAAGGCTTTTTTGGTATGAAAAGAAAACTTTCCATAGCAGTTATCTTCTGTCTAATGCTACTTGTTGTACTTGGGCTAACTGCTTTTCTGATGACTCGATATATCGACCCGAATAAGTATAAGGGACGAATCAGCCAGTATGTTTATGCTAAAACTGGACAGGTTTTGGTGATCAATGGCAATATGGAATGGTCTTTCTTCCCCTGGATCGGTTTAAAAGCAAATCGGCTTACCTACTATAATGCACCTGATTTTTCGCCAAAAACGTTTATTTCTGCCAAAGAGATGGATGTCAAAGTGAAACTTATGCCTCTTCTTCATGGTAAAGTCGAAGTTGGCAATATTACCCTTGATCATGCGGTGCTCAATCTCATCAAAAATTCATCAGGTAAATATAACTGGGAAACGCTGACAAAAAATGATGATTCCGATAAAAAAGATGCCACACCGAACAAAACCGTTGCCAATTTAACGATTCAAAGTCTTAAAATTAAAAACAGCAAATTGAATTGGTATGACTCGCGCAAGAAATCGCATACGACTTTAGCTGATCTAAATATTAGTAGCAAAGACATACAATTTGGACAACCCTTTCCCTTAACTCTAGATTTTAATCTCTTAGATGACAAAAACAATAAAAGCGTCGCAGTCGATCTACAATCGGATTTAATGGTTTCAAGCAATTACCAACAATATTCGTTATCAAATTTAAGGATGGAAACTGATTATTCTTTACCACAAAAAACCTTAGCGATTAAAATTCAAGGCAATGCCAATGCCAACCTCGCACAAAACTCAATTAATACTCAATTAAACGTCGCTTTGAAAGATATCAATATCAAACTTAATTTAAGTGGTACTACAAATCAAAGCATCAACTTAGCAGGAACTCTGACGACTGACGAGTTTGACTTGAAAGAATTGCTCGCTGATTTTGATACACCAATGCACACCAAAAATGATAAATCACTTCGTAAAGTAACATTCCTCAGCAAAATCGCAGTGAATGACAAAAAGATTTCGCTGTCACAACTACATGCTAAAGTTGACCAATCCGATATTTTTGGAAGTCTCAATATCGCGACAGATAGCAAATCGTATCGTTTTAATTTGAATACCAACAAACTAGATCTTGATGATTTTGTTTCTGCTGACTCAAAATCTTCGGATAGTTCGAATACGGTTGCAACCGATTCAAAAACTAAAAAAACGAGCACACCTTGGAATTTATCGGGATCTTTTAAAGTTGATAACTTCACAGCAGACAAATTAACATTATCGGATGTCACCGGAAATTTAATTGCTAATAAAAACACGATTCGACTTTCACCGCTACGTGCCAATTTTTATAAGGGTACGCTGGATGGCATAGTATCAATCGATAAGCATGATCCAAATAAAACCGCTTATTACATAAAAGAATCAGCCCATGGTGTCGATATCAAAGAGCTCCTACATGAGCTGTCTGATTCAGATAAATTAAGTGGTACTACCAATATTGATACGAATTTAGTTTCTGTGGTGGGCAATGATGAGACTTTCTTATCTAATTTAAATGGCAAAATTCAGTTATCTTTACTGCATGGTTCACTGCAAGGAATGGATGTTATTTATCAACTAAGTCGAGCCCATGCATTCATCAAGCGCTTATCAACACATGGACTTTCAGACTCTAAACAAACTTCATTTAGTTCTTTAACAACATCCGGTGATGTTAATAATGGCATTATAACGATGAATGATCTTGCTTTAACTTCAAATTATTTAAAAGTAAACGGCAAAGGAACCACTAACTTAGTTAATAAAGATATCCATTATCGATTAAATGCTTTAGCTCAACCAAAGCTTGCCGCAGAAAATGATAAAATTGGCAAAGAAATAACCGTGTATCAAGTACCAATTAAAGTGTCTGGCAAAATCTCAAAGCCGAGTGTGAATTTAGATTTTGCTGAATTGGCGAAGACATTTTTAACTAAAGAAATTCAAAAGCCATTAGAAGATAAGCTTGGGAAAAACATCAGCAATCTAAAAAATAATCTAAAAGAAAAAGTAGGTGAAAAGCTAAAATCTATGTCACCGGTAAGTCTGCTAAACAAGCTTACTAAACAGGATGCCGCACCGACTGAAGATCATACGCAAGAAGCTAGTAATGACACAAATGCCAACACCCAAGCAGAAACGGAAACACCAGCGCAAGAAGAGTAGTGATTTATTATTCTCAACACTACTTTTAGAATGGTTTGATCAGTACGGTAGAAAAAATTTACCTTGGCAACACAACACCACTCCGTATCGGGTCTGGGTCTCAGAGATCATGTTGCAGCAAACGCAAGTGTCCACTGTTATCCCCTACTTCACCAAATTTCTCGCTAACTTTCCTGATGTTCGTTCTCTTGCCAACGCTGATCTTGATAAAGTTTTACATTTATGGACCGGCCTTGGATATTATGCACGCGCTAGAAATCTGCATAAAACCGCTAAGCTAATCAGTAACAATTTAAACGGTGTTTTCCCAGATAATTTAACAGAGTTGATGGACTTACCAGGTATAGGTCGTTCAACAGCAGGCGCTATTCTCTCCATTGCATTTCAATCTGCAACGCCAATTTTGGATGGCAATGTCAAACGTGTGTTGTCACGTTATCACGCCGTTGACGGCCATTACAGTGACAAAACAATTGAAAATCATTTGTGGCAATTAGCGACCCAATATACACCTCAAGAACGTGTCAAAGATTACACTCAAGCCATCATGGATCTCGGCGCGATGGTCTGTACGCGCGCACCGCAATGCCAGCGCTGTCCGGTGGCGGTCAGCTGCGCCGCGCTGGCGCAAGATGCGGTGCGCGACTATCCCACGCCGCGCGCGCGGCGCGCATTGCCGGTACGGCAGGTGCGCATGCTGCTCGTGCAAGACGCCGGCGACGCTGTGTTATTGCAGCGCCGTGCGCCGAGCGGTATCTGGGGCGGGCTGTGGTCGTTCCCCGAATGCGCACTTGAGCTCGATGCAACGACATTTGCGTCGACGACCCTTGGCCTGGATTTAAATTTGGAACCCGCGTGGCCGCCGCTGCGCCACACCTTTACGCATTTTCATTTGGAGATCGTGCCGCAACCGGCGCGGGTGACCGGCGTCTCCGGTGTGCGGGAGTCGGCGGGGGGCAGCATGTGGTATAAGCTCTCGCAGTCCTTGCAGGGCGGCGTGCCGGCGNNCCATCATGGATCTCGGCGCGACGATTTGTACTCGCAGTAAACCAAACTGCACGCACTGCCCCATTCAAAGTGACTGTATAGCGTTTAACAATAACGCAACGGATGTCTATCCAGTCACGAAGAAAAAAGCCACCTTGCCCATCAAAGAGACTATTTTTTTGATATTTTTAACAGCGCAAGGCAAAACACTCTTACAAAAGAGAAACAACTATGGAATTTGGGGTGGTTTATGGAGTTTTCCCGAAGCTTCCATTGATCAAAAGTGGCTTAAAGAATGCCAGCAACAATACAACCTCAAGGTCATCTCCTACCAAGCAGGCTCCAAGTTTCGTCATACCTTCAGCCACTATCATTTGGACATCACTCCCTACTATGCCAAAGTCGAGCAACTGCATAATGTATTAAGAGATAACGACGACTACCAATGGTGCAATCCAAAACAACTCCCTCAAATTGGCCTAGCAGCACCCGTGAAAAAATTATTAAAAACTTTAGAATATTAATAAAAATTAATACGCCGCGGGCTTTAGATATTTGCAGGAATAAATTACAATACGACCAGTTGCAAAAAACCAATTCGAGGTAAGAATGACTCATAAAGTCTCATGCAAAAAATTAGGCATCGAAGCACCAGGCTTAGATCTGCCCCCCCTACCCGGCGAATTAGGACAAGAAATCCACTCTAATATTTCAAAGCAAGCTTGGCAAATGTGGCTAAGCCACCAAACGATGCTAATTAACGAATATCGCCTTAATATGCTTGATGCCAAAGCAAGAGAGTTTTTACTAGCTGAAATGAGAAAGTTCCTCTTCGGAGGCGGCAGCGAAGCACCACCGGGCTTCGTGCCTGTTTAATTCTGAGTTGCCTCCCACTTGCACTCTTTATAATTCGCACGTACTCGGTCATTCTCGCTTACCGCTGCCATTCCCGTTTACCGCTGTCATTCCC
>DJAM01000114.1 GCA_002429595.1 Coxiellaceae bacterium UBA6002 | reverse complement strand
CACGGCAATTTCACCAAAATAGTTAAAGAATCAAATAGTTGAAGGAATTAAATTTGGGCCTAAAATAAGCTCCTGCAGTTCTACTCTGCAAATTTCGACATAAACAAACGAAACCACAGGAGCTTAAGAATGGATGCTATCAACAATAACAGTCCTATAACAAGTATTATCGATTGCTTTACAGATTTGGAGGACCCTCGAGTTGTAGAGAGGTGCTTGCATAACCTGATTGATATTATCGTTATTACGATTTGTGGTGTTCTATGTGGCGCCAATACTTGGAAAGCAGTCGAAGCATTTGGCTATGCAAAATATGAATGGCTGTCAGATTTTTTAGAGTTACCGAATGGTATACCCTCACACCAAACATTCGGCCGAGTATTTTCCATCATTAAAGCGTCCTACTTTCATGACTGTTTTATGCAATGGGTTAATTGGTCGCAAATAAAAACAAACGGAGAAATAATCAATTTTGATGGTAAAACCTCTCGCCGTTCACGAGATAAAAACCGAAGACCGACTGCTTTACATTTAATTAATGCATTTGCAACAGCAAACGGAATTTGTATAGGGCAACACAAAACACCAGACAAGACAAATGAAATAAAAGCAATTCCGCCATTGTTAAAGGCATTAGAAATTTCTGGATGCATTATCACGATGGATGCTATGGGTACTCAGAAAGGGATCGCTAATTTAATTCGCTTAAAAGAAGCAGATTATGTATTAGCAATAAAAGGAAACCAAGGTAATTTGCATAAAAAAATAAAGCGATTATTTGAATTGGCTGCAAAACAAGAATTTAATGCAATGGTATATAAGGAATGTGACACACTAGATGGAGATCATGGCCGGGTTGAGGAGAGAAGATATCAGTTTTTACCTTTAATGTATTTGTTCGACTTTAAGAGAAATTGGCGGGATCTTCAAACTTTCATCCAAGTTGAAAGTAACGTTTATGAAAATGGTGAAGAAAAAACTCGCATCCACTATTACATTAGTTCTTTGCCGCTAAAAAGATATCAAGAAATAAGACAGGCAATAAGACAACATTGGCACGTAGAAAATAAACTGCATTGGCGGTTAGATATAATTTTTCGAGAAGATGAATCACGCGTACGACGTGGTTATGCTGGCGAAAATTTTTCACTTATAAGAAAGCTCTGCCTAAATATTTTAGACAAACAAAAAACTTTTAAGGCAGGAAAAGAAATTCAACGATTGTATGCTGGATGGTCAAATGATTATTTACAGCAAGTTATTGGTTTTTAAACTATTTTGGTGAAATTGCCGTGGCTATAAACGGGTCAAAAAATAGTGAAAAAAAACCAAGAAGTTACAAGCCGGAAAGAAAATATTATTGAACTGTAACCTATATCGTGGGCCTAATCTAAGCTGTATTTTAATTCTTAATCAAGGAATTTTTAACCAAAAACTCTCTTGCCACATCTTCCGGTGTTCGCCGCATGACATCCACTTGATAATTTAATTCTCGCATTTGCGCATTGGTAATTTTTCCTGCTAGAGGTTTTAAAATGTTCACGAGTTCAGGATGGAGCTCTAGAAATTTCATTCTGATGACGGGCGCTGCGTAATAAGGTGGAAACAGATGCTTGTTATCGACTAAGGGGACTAAATGGTAAGATTGTATGCGCGCGTCGGTTGAAAAAGCCATGATCGCATCTAATTGTTGGTTATAAAGTGCTTTATACATAAGACCAGTATCCATTAATCGTACCTGCTTAAAATCGATGTGATATTTATTCTTAAGTCCGATAAAGCCATCTGGTCTTTCCATAAAATCAGCGGGCACACCAATTGTTAATTGAGACGAAATCTTAGCTAAATCCTCAATATTTTTAAGATGATATTTTTCTGCCAGCTGCTGCGTTACTGCAAGAGCATTAGTATTATTAAAGCCGAATTCTTTTAACCAAACCAATTTGAATTTTTGTAAATACGCATCACTAACATAGCGAAATATCTGTACTGGATCTTGCAATCCTGCTTCATTCAAAATCACTGTATAACTTGTCCCGGTATATTCTGGGTAAATATCAATTTCATTATTTATAATTGCGCGATGACAAATAAACGTACCACCTAAATTAAAAGTACGGTCTACTTTTAAACTGGTTTTAGTTTCTATTAATTGGGCAATAATCTCTCCCAAGATCAATTGCTCACTGAAATTTTTACTACCCACGCGGACAACATTGGCTTGAGTCGAATTCGTGGGTGCAAAAACAAAATAAAATGCCACTACGATAGAGGTAGCAACCAAACTCATTCGCCAAAAACGTTTTTGAGGGTAAGATCTTGGCAAATGCTTTACCGTTAATATTTTTTCTAAATATCCGATTAGAAAGTCAAATACTAAGGCTAATAACGCAGCGGGAATCGCACCTAATAAAATTAAATTCACGTTATTGAGCGCCAAACCTTCGTAGATAAACTCACCGAGGCCACCTGCTCCTATTAAAGCTGCAAGCGTTGAAATCCCTATTGCCATTGCGGTTGCCGTTCGAATGCCAGCAATGATAATGGGTACAGACAAAGGTAGCTCTACTAATCGTATCCGTTGAAATCGGGTTAAACCCAAACCATTAGCAGCCTCGATTAAATCAGGCGAAATATTTAATATTCCAACGACGGTATTTCTAACAATAGGCAACAGTGCATATAAAATAAGAGCAATCAATGCGGTTTTGACACCGATTCCAAATACCGGTAATAACAGACCCAACACAGCAAGACTGGGCAACGTTTGAATAATGCTATTAAATCCTAATACGTATTTTCGCAAGCGCGGTTTTTTAGCAATTAGAATTCCTAATGGAATACAGATAATCGTTGCGATTAAAATTGCACTTAATGCTAAACAGCTCTGTTGTAGTGTTCTTTCGACAACTTGATAGGCTTGTGCTTTAAGCAAAGAAAAAAAACTAGCCATGAAGTACATCCGTAAACTCTTTTAATTGATGCACTGCCTGTGAAAATAGTTCGCGCACAAAATCTGTAGCAGGTTCTTGCATGATCTCTTTTCTTGTGCCAATTTGTTCTAGCTTTCCATGATTAATCACGGCAATCCGATCTCCTAACCGCAACGCTTCATAAATGTCATGAGTTACAAACACAATTGTTTTGGCTAATTTCTTTTTCAAGGTAAGGATTTCATTTTGTAGCGCCACACGATTGATAGCATCGAGTGCGCCAAAAGGTTCATCCATTAATAAAATATCAGAATGGGTTGCCAAAGCACGCGCAACGCCCACTCTTTGTTGCTGACCGCCAGATAGTTCAGCAGGATATCGGGTAGCAAAATGATTTGGATTTAAATTCACTTGTTCGAGGAAGTAGTGACTTTGTTGAATTTGTTCCTGCTTGGAACAATTTTGTAGCTGCAACACAATTTGAATATTTTCAGACACAGTAAAGTGCGGGAACAAACCAATTCCCTGAAACACATAACCAATCGAACGTCGCAGTTGTACCGGGTCTAAGGTAGCAATATCCTGACTATTGATTTTGATTGAACCTGAACTTGGCTCTAAAAGTCGATTGATCATTTTAAGGGTAGTCGTCTTACCTGAACCTGAACTGCCAAGTAAAATAAGACATTCACCTGGCATGACATTGAAGGTAATGTCATCAAGGACATTGTAATTACCATCAAATGATTTTTTGACTTGATCAAACTCAATCATGTAATTCTAGCTTACACATTTCTAAAGGTAATAAGTTGTTTTAGTCATTACTTTCGACATGACACGCATCATCGCTTTCACAACGCCAGGAAGTTCCATCGCTCCGGCACCTAGTGCAACCGTGGCATGTTGAGCTTCTTCTTCGCACATTTTCTCTAAGATTGCGCGACTCTTTTGATCATCTCTGGGAAGTTCTAAGAGATGTTCTTTCAAATGTTGTTCAACTTGACGTTCCGTTTCGACAACAAATCCTAAGCTCCAACGATCGCTAATTGCGCCACAAATCAACCCTAAACTAAAAGACCCCAAATACCACAGTGGGTTTAGATAACTAGTACGGCTGTTTAACTCTACAATCCGGTCTTCACACCAGGCAAGATGGTCAGTTTCCTCTTGAGCTGCATTCAATAACGATGTTCTTAATTGAGAGGTGTTAGCAACAATCGCCTGACCATAATATAAGGCCTGTGCGCACACTTCTCCGGTATGGTTAATGCGCATTAATGCCGCACTTTTTTTTTGTAGCTCATTTGGTAGAGTGGATTCTGATAAATGCTGAGCGGGAGAACTGCGTGATGCAACCGCTTTTTTGCACAAGGTACGAAGTCCATTATCAATAGTCATGATAAAGCGATCTAAGCCTGAATAATTTTTGGTCATCGACGTCTCTACTTTATTCCAGGAGGTCCATGATACAAACATTGTCCTGAAAGTGCTATGCAAAATGCGGTATCGTACTTTAAACTCTTACCAAAATTTATTTTAGAGAAAGAAGATGAATACGGAGTTTGAAAATCTCCCTTTAAAACAGTTCACAGAGAAAGCTTACTTAGATTATTCAATGTATGTAATCTTAGACCGAGCACTACCGCATATCGGTGATGGTCTAAAACCAGTACAACGCCGCATTGTGTATGCTATGTCTGATTTAGGGCTTAAAGCAGGTGCCAAATATAAAAAATCGGCGCGAACTGTGGGCGATGTCTTGGGTAAGTTTCACCCCCATGGCGACACTGCGTGCTATGAAGCCATGGTTTTGATGGCGCAATCATTTTCTTACCGATATCCCTTAATCGATGGCCAGGGAAACTGGGGGTCGCCGGATGATCCTAAGTCTTTCGCGGCAATGCGTTATACCGAATCACGTTTATCCAAGTACGCCGAAACTTTATTAGCTGAGCTGGAACAAGGCACGGTGGATTGGGTACCAAATTTCGATGGTACCCTAGAGGAACCAGCTTTATTACCTGCAAGATTGCCCAATGTCTTATTAAATGGTGCAACTGGAATTGCTGTTGGTATGGCCACGGATATCCCACCACATAACCTTCGAGAAGTCACTTCTGCTTGTATTCATTTATTAGATAATCCTAAAGCTACCCTAGAAGATATTTGTCATTTGGTACAGGCACCGGATTTTCCAACCGAAGCGGAAATTATTACCCCGAGACGAGACATGCTCGAAATTTATCGCAAAGGTAATGGCAGTGTTAAAATGCGAGCCGTCTATATCGAAGAGGATGGCGATATTATTATTACTGCTCTACCACATCAAACGTCTGGTTCGAAGGTGTTAGAACAAATCGCCGGACAAATGCAGGCTAAAAAACTGCCAATGGTTGCAGATCTACGTGACGAGTCAGATCATGAAAATCCTACTCGCCTAGTAATCACCCCTCGATCTAATCGTGTCGATGTTGAGCCTTTGATGGCCCATTTATTTGCAACAACTGACTTGGAAAAAAGTTATCGCATCAACCTCAACATGGTTGGCATTAATGGCAAGCCGCAAGTCAAAAGCTTGCTCACCATTCTACAAGAGTGGCTAATCTTTCGAACGGCTACGGTACGCCGTCGTCTTGAATATCGCTTAGAAAAAGTTCTCAGTCGCTTACACATCTTAGACGGGCTGTTGATTGCTTTTCTAAATATTGACGAAGTCATTCATATCATCCGTACCGAAGATCATCCGAAATCTGTTCTGATTGCACGTTTTAAAATTACTGACGTTCAAGCAGAAGCCATTCTAGAATTGAAACTACGCCACCTTGCCAAGCTTGAAGAAGTCAAAATCAAGGGTGAACAAGCTGAACTAGCAAAAGAAAAAGCCATGATTGAAAAAACGCTCGGTTCAGAAAAGCATCTTAAGGCACTCATTCGTAAAGAATTGACTGAAGATATGGAGCAGTTTGGCGATGAGCGCAAATCAAAACTCGTAGAACGGGCCGAAGCACAAGCCATGCGCGAAGAAGAAATGTTACCTGCTGAAGCGATTACAGCCATTTTGTCTCAAAAAGGATGGATTCGAGCAGCAAAGGGGCATGAATTCGAGGTAGAAAATTTGAGCTATAAGGCTGGCGATTCTTTTCTTATGGCTGCCAAAGGACGCAGCAATCAACAGGTGGCATTTTTAGACTCAAGTGGTCGAAGTTATTCGCTAGCCGCCCATACTCTGCCTTCGGCACGCGGCCAAGGTGAACCGCTAACTGGTCGGTTAAATCCTCCACCCGAAGCAATTTTTACTGGCCTGATATTGGGAGAACCCACTCAACTAGTATTGTTGGCATCGGATGCCGGGTACGGATTCGTCACCCAATTAGAAAATCTCTATAGTAAAAATCGTGCTGGTAAAGCGATCTTAAGTTTACCCAAAGGTGCTAAGAGCCTTACACCTCGTTTAGTTTCTAATTTAGCAACCGATTTACTTGCAGCAGTTAGCGCTGAGGGTCATTTATTGATATTTCCTGTTGAAGCTTTGCCGCAATTACCAAAAGGCAAAGGTAATAAAATTATTAATATTCATTCGGCCAAATTTAACACCAAAGCAGACTATTTAGTTGATATTCAAGTAATAGGTTTAGAAGAGTCATTAGTTATTCATTCCGGCAAAAAAGACTTTGAAATTAAATCTAAAGATCTACAACATTACTTTGGAGAGCGCGGCAGAAGAGGACATGTCGTGCCACGAGGTATTCGCAAAATTGATTCATTATCAGTCAAAGGAAAGTAACAAGGAGGTTCTATGAGTTACATTGATGAGACCCTAACCCCTGATGAGGAATTAGTTTTTCGAACTAAACCTCACTGGATAATTTTCACAGCTTCTTTAGGTTGGCTTTTTCTGGCCATTCTTATTTTATTTGTTGCACCCAAATATAACGTGGCAAATGCTCATTTTTACGGTCGGTACACCATTACTGACCTATTAGGATTTTTAGCATTGTTTGCGGCATTATTCTCAGGACTATCCGCTTTTGTAACCTATTCAACTTCAGAATACGGTATCACCACTCGCAGAATCCTGATGAAAGTTGGTTTTATCAGACGTTATTCTGAGGAAATCATGTTATCGCGAGTGGAAAGTATCCAAGTGTTTCAAAGCATAATGGGTAGATTATTTGATTATGGAACCATCGTGGTTTCTGGTACTGGGGGTAGTAAGGATCCTTTTCCTTATATGCCGAATCCGCTGAATTTTCGTCGTATTGCGCAGCAGCAGTTGGATGAGGCGAAATAATAAGACCCTCACCCTAGCCCTCTCCCGCAAGCGGGAGAGGGAACAAAAGGCTGTAATTTTAGATAAAGATTATCGCTGCTTTATTTTCTCCCTCTCCCCCTTGGGGGAGAGGGTTGGGGTGAGGGGGTTATAAATCCCCAAACTTAGCTTGCAACAAAGCCACCGACACAATAGCCGCTGTCTCCATCCGCAATATTCTTGGACCTAATGCCACCCCCACAAAGCCTTCTCCCAAAGCGAGATTTACCTCATCATCAGACCATCCCCCTTCAGGGCCAATTAGCACGGTAATATCATTACTAGGAGCAAGATCAGATAAGCTCCCGCCACAAGTAGGATGGCAAATTAATTTCAGCGAGGAATTAATCTTAGAAAGCCAGTGTTTATATTGAATAACTGGATTTAGTTTTGGTAGTTTGGTCCTACCGGACTGCTCGCAAGCACTGATCATAATATTTTGCCAATGGTTCCAGCGCTTATCAGCACGGCTCTCATCTAGTTTGACATTACAAAATTCGGTTAAAAGTGGCGTGATTTCCGACACTCCTAACTCCACTGCCTTTTGAATCAACCAATCCATTTTCTCACCCTTACCAAGCGCCTGTGCTAAATGGATGTGACATGATGATTCTGTATCAAGTGGCTGAAATTGAGTCACCTTTATGGCGACACTTTTCTTGCTAATATCGAAGACCGAGCCAAGATACTGTCCACCTTGCCCATTGAAAACAATGACCATCGAGCCCACTTTTAACCTCAAAACATGTTGTAGGTAGTGACTTGTATCTTGTGGTAAAGTAACCAATGATTCGATATCTAACTTACCTTCATAATATATTCTTGCTAATCGCATTTTGTACCTAATTACTAGCGGAGTTTCATGTTATGGCTAAGTCTTCTACAATGCTTGAGGGTTTAAAAAAACTGCTAATCGAAGGATCAGCTAGCACTCAAGAAGACATCAAGCAACACCTTACTAAACTTGGTTTTGATGTTAACCAAGCAAAAATTTCTCGCTTGCTTCGCAAAATTGGCGCCATTAAAACGAGTAATGAGTCTGGCCAAGTTGTTTATTGTTTGCCAAAGGAACCTGCGCCACCACAAGCTAAAAGTACTCTGGCAAATTTAATCATTGATGTCGAAGCTAATGAGATGGTGATTGTAATTCACACCAGTCCAGGATCGGCCTCTCTATTCGGTCGATTAATTGACCATAATCTTGCCAAGCTAGGCGTCTTAGGAACGGTAGCAGGCGATGATACCCTTATAGTCGTGCCCCGCTCAATCAAACAACTTGATCAAGTCTTAACCGAAATAAAAGAATTATTTCGTCGTTTGTAATAACTTAATCAATCACCACAGTTTTAATATTTACAAATTCTCTAATGCCAAACTCTGAAAGCTCTCTACCATAGCCGCTTTCTTTAACGCCACCAAATGGCAAGCGTGGATCAGATTTTACGAGATTATTAACAAAACAACTTCCGGCGATTAACTTGTTAGCCGCGATTCTTTCGCCGCGCTGCAAATCTTGAGTAAAGACAGCCGCACCGAGACCATAGATAGTATCATTTGCAATTGCAACTGCTTCATCTTCGCCTTCAGCGGCGATAATGGCTGCAACCGGACCAAATAACTCCTCATCGTAAGCAGGCATACCTGGTTTAACGTTGCTTAGAACCGTCGGAGGATAATAAGCACCTGGCATATTAGGGATTTTACCTCCTAGCAAACATTTGGCTCCCTCGGTGATGCTTTTTTCTACTTGTTTATGGAGATTATCGCGAAGATCAAAGCGCGCTTGTGGACCTACATCAGTATCTTCTTTCATTGGATCGCCCATTTTGGCTTCGCTCATTTTTTTGACGAACAATTTTTCAAATTCATTTTTGATATCATTCACAACGATAAAACGTTTTGCCGCAATACAACTTTGACCCGAATTTGTTAAGCGGCTGGCGACACAAATATCGACCGCTTGTTCCAAGTCAGCATCCTCTAAAACTATATACGGATCACTTCCTCCTAATTCCAAAACCACTTTTTTCAGGTGTCGGCCTGCGATTTGCGCGACAGTCTTACCCGCCGGTGTGCTTCCGGTTAGTGACACAGCAGCTATGTGACGATGTGGGATTGCTTTATCAATACCTTCGCCACTTACAATCAAACTTCGAAAAGCGTTATGAGGAAAGCCTGCTTGATGAAAAATTTCTTCGATAGCAAGTGCACAACCCGTCGTAATTTGAGCATGCTTTAAAAGAGCGGTATTACCAGCCATCAATGTTGGCACTGCAAACCGAAAAACTTGCCAGAACGGAAAGTTCCAGGGCATGATCCCAAGTATGGTACCTAGCGGGTTAAAGGTGACATAGCTTTTAGTCGTACCGTTAGCAACTTCGACAGGCGCTAAAAATTTTTCTGCATTATCGGCATAAAAATCACAACACCAGGCACATTTTTCAATTTCGTTAACACCACTTTTAATTGGCTTGCCCATTTCGATTGTCATTAACTTCGCATAATCTCGCGAATTATTGCGCAAAATCTCTGCGGCTTTTCGCATCAGCATTCGACGAGTTTCAAAGGTAGTTTTGTGCCACTCTTTAAATGTCTCATGAACTTTATTGATAATGTCCTCTATTTCCTTAGCTGACATTTCTTCATAAGTATTGATCAACGTGCCATTAGCTGGATTTCTGATTTCAAAGGTGGACATTTAAGCAACCTCCTGTATAAATTGTCCCAACGGAAGTCTATATTATGAATAGGAGCGCATGAATCCTCCAGACATTTCTCTACCACCGGCATTTCTTACACGCTTAACCTCCATCTTATCGCCTGAAAATTATGCGCAATTCCTGAAAGGATTTAATTTGGAAGGTTGGACCTCATTTAGAGTTAATACCTTAAAAGCAAATCCTAAAACAATCTTAGGTAAACTTGAAAACCTTGGTCTTACGATCACACCCATTGCTTGGTGTCAAAATGCTTATACTATTCCCGATGCACAAAAACGTTTGCTTACAGAAACGACCCATTTCTATGAAGGTCAAATTTACATCCAAAATGCTTCAAGTCTGTTTGCCTCATTAGTATTAGATCCACAGTCAGGTGAAGAAATTTTGGATTTAGCCGCAGCGCCCGGCGGCAAAACATTGCACATTGCTGATCTGATGCATAATCAAGGTAGAATTGCCGCGATAGAACCGGTACGAGACCGTTTTTTTAAACTGCGCTCTAATGTTAATTTGGCAGGCGCAAGCATTGTAGCCACTTATTGCAAAGATGGCTCAACACTATGGCGAGTGGTTCCGGGAAGATTTGATCGTGTCTTGTTAGATGCACCTTGTTCTGCAGAAGCAAGATTTGATCCACAAGATCCCAAAAGCTTTGCGTTCTGGAGTGAAAAGAAAATTCTGGAAATGAGTCGCAAACAAAAAAAATTAATTTACTCTGCTATCAGCTGTCTTAAACCAGGCGGCACTCTTGTTTATTGCACTTGTTCTTTTGCTCCTGAAGAGAATGAAGCAATCATACAATATTCGTTAGATAAATTTGGCAAGAGTATAGAAGTACAACCTTTCGCAGTGCCTTTTGATAATTATCAAAAAGGCTTAACGCATTGGGGTAAAGAAATGTTCGATGAATCTTTATCAAATACCATAAGAATAATTCCAAATGAATTTATGGCAGGCTTTTACCTAGCAAAATTACGTTTCATTCCTGCTTAATTTGTCATTCCTGTCTAGCGTGTCATTCCGCCATTTTTTGTCATTCCCGCGAAGGCGGGAAACCATCTTTCCAGCCGCACTCAGGATGGTTTCCCGCCTTCGCGGGAATGACAACTAAGCGGGAATGACAAACTGCGCGGAAGAAATTTAGATGAAGGACATTATCAAATCTCGATTTAATAATTCCTCTAAAACCCCCAAAGGAGATTTTGATGGTTCGAGTAAACCTTCTGGCGGCAAATAAAACGTCTGCTCAAAAGTAAATTGTCCTGCCATAGCGGCGTGCGAAACTTGATCTGTGTAAACTATCCAACTGCTTCCAGCTGGGAATTCAACTTGTTGTTGTGCCACCTGTTTTTGATAATCAAGATCTGCTTTCATATTATCGTGTAGCTGTAGCATATAATGATCGTAAAGTGTGCGTCTTGCCTTCGTTATTTTTAAAGCTTGCAGCAAATAAGCACTACCGAAAATCGGTTTTTTTAAGCTAGGATGAAATTGTTTAACAACCTCCTCAAAGGGTGCTCCTAATCGCCAAACTCTAGGCTTTGATGCAGGATTCACGTTAGTGAATAGCCGCAGAATGCGTTTGCCTTGAGTAGGATTTGCAGGAAAAGCATCGACATGTAAACGGGTATCATCTTTTCGATATGACGGTGCAACTCTACCCGCAATTTCAACCGGCCTGAAGCTCGTCCGCGCTGGCAATAACGAAGAGGTATAATGTTTAAGTAACTGACGCAGAAAAATTTGTGATTGTTTTGCAAAACGCGCCATCATATTTTCAAAATAGACGCGTTCGTCATCATCACAGATTAAACCTCTTAAACAATGACGATTAATATCATAGCTAATGTTTTTAGTGCGTGTATCCGCATATTGCGGTGATAAAAATTTTTGCTCTTCTTTGGACAACATAAAATTTAAATTTGGCAAGAATAAAACCTGTCCTGACTCAAGCGCTTGAACAGCAGTGTCTGCTAAATTATTAGGTATTTCTTGAAACCAATCTGCAATGTCTAAAGTAGTTAGCATATCGCCCCCTAAAGTTACTCAGGATTTTCCAAACTCAAAATACCAGTGTTATAGTCATAAGCGAAAATTTCTGCATAACGTCCCCACTCAATGACTATTTTTAAAACTTCTTCGGCTGCTTCTTGACTTAGGTAATCTTCCAGCTCTCTTAAAAAGCGATCTTCTGAAGCAACATGCTCAGGTCTTTCATCTAATACTCTGCGAATATGCCGCGCTAAAGGAACATAACTTAAAAGATGTGCTGCAAAGATTTGCTTTCGTCTTAAAATATCTGCCTGAGCAAACAATTTGCCAGCACCGGTTAATTCGATGTCACCCTTAGAAACATACGCAAAGCGCATAATTTCAAGTGCTTCAATAATATGAAATAGATCATCGACATTCAGTTGTAAATCTTCTGCAAGTTCTGGCAAGTCAACTCTGTCTTGGTAATCTGAGGAGTTGAGTGCTTCCATAAAACCGGTTAATTCTGAGATTTCTACGTATGGTAATCTAAACCCTAAGCCAATTGTTTTGTAACGTACACCCGCAACACTGATTCTATCCGCTGATGGTGTAGTCATAAGAGTATAAATTTCATCAACAAGTTTTCGAAATTTTGGATCCTGATCGCTTCGAGGGCGAGGTAGATCCACTGCAAGTTCATCTTTGATATAGCCTGGGTCTGCACCAAAAATTAAAATGCGATCCGCAAGGATTGCTGCTTCTTCAATATTGTGAGTAACGCAAATAATCCCTTTGATATTGGTCTTTTTTTCTTCCCACAGATCTAATAAATCGCTTCGTAAATTATCCGCAGTTAAGACATCAAGTGCCGAAAATGGTTCGTCCATTAACAATACGGTTGGATTAACAACCAGTGCACGAGCAAATCCTACACGCTGGCGCATACCACCTGAAAGTTCTTTGGGATAAGCAGATTCGAAACCATCCAAACCAATAATGTCGATCGCTTCAATCGCACGTGCGCGACGCTCGGATTTGGAAACGCCTAACGCCTCTAAACCTAGTTCCACATTTTGTAAAACAGTCAACCAAGGTAACAGTGCAAAATTCTGAAACACCATTGCCATGCCTTTCACTGGACCATTGACAGGTTTACCTAAGTAAATTACTTCACCGCCACTGGATGGAATTAAACCTGAAATGATTCGCATCAGTGTCGATTTACCTGAGCCTGATTTTCCTAATAGCGCAACGATTTCATTTTCTTTGAGGATAAAGTTAACGTCATCAAGCACTAATAGATCCTGATGATCACTTTTCTTGAACGATTTTTTTACACCCATTGTCTCAATGAGATTTGCAGACAATTCAGTAATCTTCTGAGCCATAACTCACTCCAGGCGAAAGCGCTCTTCTGCTAAGTTATATAATGGACCCCATAAAATTCGATTTATGGCTATCACGAATAAACACATTACGCCTGTTCCTAAAACCAGGCGAGGGAAATCACCATTCGTTGCCTGCACCGTAATGTAAGCACCTAAGCCCGTAGCAAGAAGTTTAGTTTGTCCCCAGTTAACTGCTTCAGCAATGATGCTCGCATTCCAAGCACCCCCTGCTGCGGTAATCGCTCCTGTCACATAATAAGGAAAAATACCGGGTAACACTATCCTCTTCCACCAAAGCCAACCCCCGACACTAAAATTGCTGGCTACTTGTTGCATTTCTTTTGGGAGGGCACTTACACCTGCAATGACATTGAACAAAATATACCACTGCGTTCCAAGAATCATGAGTGGTGATGTCCAAATCTCAACGTTCATGTGATACCGCACAATTAACATCACAACAATAGGGAAAAAAAGATTAGCAGGAAATGCAGCTAGCATTTGAATAATGGGTTGAAAAAAATCGACATACTTTGGTCTAAGACCAATCCATACGCCCACGGGGACCCAAACAAAAGAACATAACAAAATCAACACCATCACGCGAGTGCAGGTAATTAAGCCAAGATAGATAACATAGAAGCCTTCCTTGAAGGATACATAAGCGAAAATAAATTTACTGACAATCGTCAAACTGATTGCAAGAATTGCAAAGAGGAAGACATACCACAAAATAACAAACCATTTTTGCCAATTGTGATGATGACTTGTAATGACTCGTGTTTGAAATTGGAACAAACGGATGTTAACGAAAGATTCCCAAAATTTTTTCAAAAATAAACTACTACGTCGAACCCATCTCGTGTGTTCAAATAACGCTGCCAACCACGTACCACTTCGATAATTGTCATCATCTTGCTCAAATTTGAATCGCTCCCCCCAATTACTTAATGGCCGAAATAAAAGTTGGTCATATAAAAAGATCACGATCAACATCGCTACGATGGCATAAAAAACGCTCCAGCCATCTGCTTTTAATACTGCTAACGCAATGTAAGAACCAATCCCTGGCAACATAATATTATGATTGGCAACGGTAATGGATTCAGCGGCAACCACAAAGAACCAACTAGCAGACATTGATACCATGATATTCCATAACAGCGCTGGCATAGCAAAAGGAACATCCAGACGCCAAAAACGCTGCCAAAAAGAAAGATGAAACATCGAGGCCGCTTCTTGAAGTTCATAAGGCACGGTTCGTAAGCTCTGATAAAAGCTCAACGCGATATTCCAGGCCTGGGAAGTAAAAATAGCAAAAATGGCTGCACACTCTGGCCCCCACATACTGCCAGGAAAAAGCGCAATGAAACCGACCAGTGTCAGTGAAAGAAAAGATAAAACCGGCACCGATTGTAAAACATCAATCATCGGAATAATGATTCGCTCGGCATGTTTACTTCGAGCCGCTAACGTGCCAAACACAAAGGTAAATATCAAACTAAACACTAAAGAAATTAACATGCGCAGTACTGAGCGAAGCGCATAGTACGGTAGATTCCAAGGATCCAGCGAAATTGGAATGGTTTCGCCCATTTGATAAGGCATTGACATTTGGTGTACACCAAACCCCAAAATGACCAGAATGGCTAACACCAAGATAATCGCAGCCAAATCCCAATAGTTGGGAAAAGACAACGTTGTCATTTCAAATTTTGAAAAAATTTTTTTTGGCGAAAATGACATGGCATAACCTTCAATAAGGAGGTACTAGAGTAACTGCCATGAGGCTCTAGCGCAATCACATGGCCTCATGTCATTCCGCCAAGTATTGTCACTATTGTCATTCCCGCGAAGG
>DJAM01000115.1 GCA_002429595.1 Coxiellaceae bacterium UBA6002 | reverse complement strand
GAACGGGAACGGGAACGAATTAGAATTTAGAAGTAAACCCCTACTTGCATAGTATAAGTATTACGATGCCCCCCTGCTGAGTTCACAAAAGTAGGAATCGCCCCTCTACCACCTGCGAAATCGGAAGAGTCATAATTTTCATCGTGACGAAACTCTAAGCTTTCAATGGTGTTCTTCCAAAGAGAGATGTTAAAGCAAGCTAGAAAACTTTCCTTGGGTAGATTTAGTGCAAGCGCTTCTGAGGTTGTACCATGGCCCACCGCTAATGATGCTGGTTTATCCACGATCTTGAAGTTATAAGCCAATTCAACGTTTGAAGCAGAAGGCTTTGCGCCCCGGCCGTTGAAGTTTAGATCTCGGGGGTCAAAAGATCGGGTGGTTTGAATATATTCAGCAAACAAGCTGAGCTTGCCAAACGCGAATTCACCGTGAATATCATATGCTGGAACGTTATGAATTAAATCTTCGGTAAAATCATTGAGACCAAAACCAAAGAAGCCAGCGCCATTACCAGTTACTTGCATTCCTGTGGCATCAGCAATATTTCCGATATAACCTGCACCAAAATTGATAGAACCATCGCTCCAGGTTTTCTCAAATCCAAAGTTCACGCCACCGGCGTTTACGCCTGAGTCATTGACATCGCTATCACCTTTAAAAGCATAAACTGAAGCGTAAACTCCATCTTTATAATAGCCGAGCAAAACTGCGCGTTCGTTAGTTCTCGCCAATTCAACAGTTGACGTTGAGGTGACCATATTTGATGCGTAGCGACCAAATGGTACGAACATTTGACCAATCGTAAAGTAGACTGGGAAACAATCTAAGTCCCCTATGGTGACGAATGCCCGACTGACAAATACTCGAGAATTGAAAACTCGGTTACTTGATCCAGCTAATTGGATGTCTAGACTTGAATTATTCAAAAGATCAAAAGTAGAGTTATCCATGTTTAGAGCTAAAAAGCCAAGCACAGCATGACTGACTTGCACAAGTACATCTAAACGGGCGCTACTTAGATTGATATCGCTACGTCTAGGACCATTATTCCAATCGTCTTGGGCAAAAATGATTCCTTCAATCTTACCGCCTAATTCTATTATGGGTCGATCGGGTAAGCGCAAGCCTTGACAAGCTAGCTTCCTGCGCAATTTGACATTTTCTTTTAAGAATCGTAAGTCTTCATTCATCGTTGGGAGATTGACGATTAGGTCCGAAGCGTCAAATGCAGAACGTAGGCCTAGAAAGGGTGACGTCGTTACAGTTGCACCCATAGCGGCGAGTAACAATAAATTTTGTGGAGTGCTCCAGATACGAGCGTATTCATTAAAAGCATTATCTACAAAGCCTGCCTCAAGAGGTTCGCCTTCTGCACCAGTACAATTACTTCTGTTTGGAAATGGCGCGTAGGATCCTAAAGTACCGGGACCAGAACAGGGGTGACAAGGCCGTGGCATGTAGGCATGGCATCTTGTCGTTCTATGGCGGTAACACACTGTCCTTACGCGGTGCATTCGATCTAATTCAGCACGCAATTTATCAACTTCGCATTGCAAATGCTGAGTTTGAATATTTAAGTCATTAATGCGCGCAAACGTTTCATTTTGATTTGCTCCACTTGCCATTGTGGTTATCAAACAAGCGCTAATAACACCCAATATTATTTTTTTCATATGGCTCTCCATGAGGTTTTTTTTATTTTTCCGCTTTAAGCAACACGAATACTGTTGGGCTGGGTAACCAGAGTATTATTTTGTTTTTTATGGGAACTCTATCCGTGATGACAGGCAAACTCATTGGTTTGTGAAAACCCTTACACTACAACAAACCCTGGGGATTTAATCTTAGTGACATGGTTGCCATTTGATTTTTTGAAATCGTCTTCCTAACGATTTTATTGCTACAGGCATGCCAATTGCTTGGAATGTAGCTGGTACGACAAAAAGTGGAGAATCGAATTGCTCCTGGGGTTACGCTGCGCTTCACCCAGGCTACGGTCTTTTCTTACCAAGCGCGAAGTATAATCAATCTAATTAAAAAGAAAATAGTCACCGTGAATTATTCCAATTTTTTTTAAATGATGAATAATTATGTATATTAATCACCCACCCATTCATTAAAAATATATGACAAAATTAATCCTCACAAGACCTGACGACTGGCATATTCATCTTAGAGACGAGTTATTGCTACAAACAACTGTTCCGCATGCAGCACAACAGTTCCAACGGGCGATCGTCATGCCTAATTTAAAGCCCCCCGTCGTGAATGTTGACCAGGCGAGTGCCTATCGAGAAAGAATTTTAGCAGAAGTGCCACAAGGCCTAACATTTGAACCCTTGATGACGCTCTATCTTACTGATCAAACCACTCCAACTATAATCAAAATGGCTCAAGAAAGTGGCATTGTGTTTGGATGCAAACTGTATCCAGCAGGAAGTACTACTAATTCGGAAAATGGTGTTACTAACTTGCAGAAGTTGGATGCAGTTTTGGAAACTATGCAGGAAGTCGATTTGCCGCTCCTGATACACGGAGAAGTCACCGATCACCGAATTGACATTTTTGATCGCGAGGCCGTATTTATTGAAACAATATTAAAACCACTCATTAAGAAATTTCCTAAACTTCGAATTGTACTTGAGCACATCACGACCAAGGACGCTGTCGAGTTTGTTAAATCAGCACCGAAGAACATTGGAGCGACCATCACAGCACATCATTTGCTCATTAACCGCAATGATTTATTAGCAGGTGGAATTAAACCCCACTATTATTGTTTACCGATCGTCAAGCGCAAAGAACATCAGGAAGCATTACTGACTGCAGCGACCAGTGGTCATTCAAAATTTTTTATTGGTACAGATAGTGCCCCGCACGCTCGCGAAGCTAAAGAGACCGATTGTGGCTGCGCTGGTATCTATACTGCTCATGCGGCACTGTCTTTTTATGCGGAAGCTTTCGAAAGTGTCAATGCATTAGATAAATTGGAAGCTTTTTGCAGCTTTAACGGACCTGATTTTTATCATCTCCCCCGCAATTTATCCAAAGTAACTTTAGTAAAAGAAGAATGGCAGATGCCCAAATCTTACCCCTTTGGTATTTCAGAGGTAGAACCGTTTAGATCAGCAACTAAAACTGCTTGGAAACTATATCCTTATGAATGAACGATTTCCTATTTCAAAACGATTTCGAGGCTTTTTACCAGTCGTCGTTGATTTAGAAACAGGTGGTTTTAATCCACAAACTGATGCGCTTTTAGAATTAGCAGTGGTGATGTTAAAACTTGATAATGAAGGCATGTTAAGTCGGGGGGAAACTCATGCCTGCCATGTACTACCCTTTCCTGGCGCTGTAATGCACCCAGAATCCTTAACGGTGAACAAAATTGATCCTTATCATCCATTTCGTTTTGCAGTGACGGAGTCTGAAGCACTCAAACAGATGTTCACCCCCATTCGCAAAGAACTCAGAGCAACTCGTTGTCAAAAAGCGGTGTTAGTGGGTCATAATCCATTTTTTGATTTAGGTTTTTTAAAAGCGGCCGTTCGTAGATCTAATCTCCTAAAAGAAAATCCATTTCATTCTTTCACGACGTTTGATACGGCAACGCTTGCCGGAATGGCTTATGGCGAAACGATATTAGTGAAGTCGGTTTTAGCGGCAGGCATGAAATTTGATCCAGAAGAAGCGCATTCTGCAATCTATGATGCAGAAAAGACTGCAGATCTTTTTTGTAAGATTATTAATCGCTGGCAGGAGCTAAAAAATCGTGAGGGTTTTCCTTCAGTGGAGAGTTAGCGGTCTCACGCGTACTGTCATTCTCATATGGCTGTCATTCCCGCGAAGG
>DJAM01000166.1:7021-22058 GCA_002429595.1 Coxiellaceae bacterium UBA6002 | reverse complement strand
TGGATTCCCGCCTTCGCGGGAATGACAATAACGAAATTAATGTTTGAAAAATATTTAATTTTTATTAAAATGTACCGTTTGTATTTGGGGGAACCATGGCTACAGTAAAACTAAAATCAAATAGAGGCGCCCGGAAGCGCTTTAAAGCAACTGCAGGTGGGCTTAAAAAACGCCGTGCTTTTCGCAATCATATCTTGACTAAAAAAACAAAAAAATTGAAAAGACAATTGCGTCCTAATTCATTAGTAAACAAGAGCGACGTTAAAAGCGTTTGCCGCATGCTTCTGATTAGATTAGATTAATTAACACTAACCTCCTCATTCCCGAGGTGCATTGAACATTGGAGAACTAGCATGCCAAGAGTTAAACGTGGTGTAACAGCACGTGCCCGTCATAAGAAAGTATTGGCTAAAGCAAAAGGATATTATGGTGCCCGTAGTCGCGTATTCCGAGTTGCAAAGCAAGCTGTCATTAAAGCTGAGCAGTATGCCTACCGTGACCGCAGAAACAAAAAACGAGTCTTTAGAGCATTATGGATTATTCGTATTAATGCCGGTGCTAGACAATTCGGTCTATCTTATAGCAAATTGATGAATGGTTTGAAAAAGGCCAGCATCACTATCGATCGCAAAATATTAGCTGATTTGGCGGTGAACGATCAGACCGCATTCGCGGCTTTAGCAGAACAGGCTAAATCGGCACTAGCACATTAGTACTCAGTAAAAGTACCAAGTCATGAAAGCCGCATTGCGGCTTTCTTTGTATGGGATATCAAATGGTGTTGAATATGCAAGATAAAACCTCACAAGAAGACATTGTTGACAAAATCCAAGCTATTCAAGCGACTGCCCTACAAGAAATCGCCAAGGTTGAGAACTTACAGCAACTTGAAAATCTCAAAGTACATTATTTAGGCAAAAAAGGGTCATTGACAGAAATTCTTAAAGAATTAGGAGGCTTGGCACCTGACGTAAGACCTCTAATCGGTAAAGAAGTCAATATTGCAAAAGAGGCCATTCAGGATCAAATAAGAGAACGCACCGATTTTTTTCGCAAGGATGAAGTTAATCGGCAGCTCCAAAGCGAAACTATTGATGTCACGCTCCCCGGTAGAGGAATGCAACCTGGCAATCTCCATCCCATCACCCGCACTCGTCAGCGTCTAGAAAAGCTTTTTCTTTCGATGGGCTTTGAGGTGGTTGAGGGCCCCGAAATTGAAAATGAGTATTACAATTTCGAAGCTTTAAATATCCCAGATGATCATCCTGCTAGAGCAATGCATGACACTTTTTACCTCGAAAATGGCTTTTTATTACGTACTCACACTTCGCCAGTTCAAATTCGAACTATGGAAAAGCGCAAACCACCGTTTCGGGTAATTACCCCAGGTCGGGTATTTCGCTGCGATTCTGACCAAACACATACCCCTATGTTTCATCAGCTGGAGGGATTGGTGATTGGACATAACATTTCATTTGCCAACTTAAAGGGTCACATTCAAGATTTTTTAGAAGCCTTCTTCGAAAAGCCAGTCGAATTGCGATTTCGGGCTTCTTATTTTCCATTTACTGAGCCTTCTGCGGAAGTGGATATCAAACGCGGTGATGGTTGGTTGGAAGTATTAGGGTGCGGCATGGTTCATCCAAAAGTATTAGCAAATGCTGGAATTGATACGGAAGAATATTCTGGTTTTGCGTTCGGGATGGGAATCGATCGTTTGGCAATGTTGCGTTATGGGGTCCACGATCTTCGAACTTTTTTCGATAATGATACTCGGTTTTTAAATCAATTTTAGGTTAAGAATTCTGCCATGAAATTCAATGAAGAATGGTTAAGAGAGTGGGTCAAGCCACAGGTCGCGACAGAAAAGCTTGCGGAGCAATTAACTCTAGCAGGTCTAGAGGTTGATAGTCTTCTGCCAGTCGCGGGAGAATTTACCGGAGTCGTCATTGGCGAGGTTTTAGAAACTAAGCAGCATCCTGACGCTGATCGGTTACGGATCTGTCAGGTCAATGTAGGTGAGGAAGCTCCTCTCAACATTGTCTGTGGCGCTGCCAATGTCGCTGCTGGTCAAAAAGTGCCCGTGGCCAAAATAAATGCGATTCTGCCAGGAAATTTTAAAATCAAAAGAAGCAAGCTGCGAGGTGTAGAATCCGAAGGCATGATTTGCTCTGAAACAGAATTGGGTCTCGCTGAATCGAGTGAAGGTATTATGGTGCTTAGCGCTGATGCACCTATTGGGGTTGATATTCGAGAGTACCTATCACTGAACGATACTATTTTTGACTTACAATTGACGCCAAACCGCGGTGATTGCTTGAGCATCCAGGGCGTGGCCCGTGAAGTGGCAGCGATAAATGATCTTAGCTTAACAATGCCACCATTAGAATCGATAACACATACCATCTCCGAACAGCTACCCATAAAAATTTCCGCGACTGATGCTTGTCCTCATTATGTTGGACGTGTCATTCGTAATATCGATTCCAATGCCAAAACGCCTTTGTGGCTACAAGAGCGGCTTAGAAGAAGTGGAATTAGACCATTATCGCCAATTGTCGATGTCACTAATTATGTTTTACTTGAGCTAGGTCAACCACTGCACGCATTTGATCTGTCCTCTGTCCCAAACGGTATTGACGTTCGATTTGCTAAGCCAAGTGAAGTGATTGAGTTATTGGATGAACAACACTTGGAGCTCAATGATAGAGATTTAGTCATTACTGATGGTAATCACCCTCTGGCTTTAGCTGGGATTATGGGCGGAAAAGATTCCGGCATTTCAGCAACTACCAAGAATTTATTCCTAGAGTCCGCGCTCTTTAATGCCAGTGTGATCACTAAAACGGCTCGTCATTACGGAATATTTACTGATTCTTCGCAGCGATTTGAAAGAGGTGTTGATCCTTTGTTGCAAAGAATCGCTCTCGAACGAGCAACAACTTTGATTCTTGAAATTGTGGGCGGTGAGGTAGGTGAAGTACTTGAATGTGGTCAAGCATCTTCGACCAGAGAAGCCATTACTTTGAGAAAAGAGCGTGTTGCTAAGCTGCTTGGAATTGAATTAAGTGATGACATTGTGAGCAATGTTTTAAAGCGTTTAGGCATGAAGGTCGATACACATGATCAGGGATGGCGGGTGACTCCCCCAAGTTATCGCTTAGACATTAATCAAGAAATCGATTTAATTGAAGAAATCGCCAGAATTTATGGCTACGATCGCATACCTGGAAAAAAGATCGCTGAAGAGCTCAGTTTTATTCCGGTACCTGAGACAGTGTTAAACCTTCAGAATGTTAAGACCCGCTTGGTCGATGCCGGATATCAAGAAGCCATTACTTATAGTTTCGTTTCACCGGTACTGGAAAAGAAATTAATGCTACAGCAACATCCCCTCGTGCTAAAAAATCCAATCTCGTCTGATCTGTCCACCATGCGAACCAACCATTGGCCGGGTCTACTACAAGCCTTTTTACATAACTATGCACGACAACAACATCGGGTTCGCCTCTTCGAAGTTGGTTTATGCTTCATCAATGATCAGGAGAAGATCAAGCAAGAACAGCGCTTGGGTGGTTTGTGTACCGGGCCTTTATATCCAGAACAGTGGGCAGAAGCCAAGCGAGCGGTCGATTTTTATGATGTTAAAAACGATTTAATGGATGTTTTAGCCTTAACTGGAGATCACGATAGCTATCGATTTGAAACGTTTGAACATCCAGCCTTGCATCCAGGTCAAGCGGCTGCCATTGTTAAACAACAACGTGTCATCGGTATGATCGGTGCATTGCACCCGAGTATTGCCCAAGAACTTGATATAAATCAGTCACTTTATTTGTTTGATTTAAGTTTAGATTCTATAATGGATATGTCGTTGCCAACGTATGAGACCTTATCTAAGTTCCCTGCAATTAAGCGCGACTTGGCCTTAGTCGTCGCGCAAGATGTTCAAGCGCAAAGACTAAAGGAAAAAATCTTAAAGATGGGAGGGGATTTGTTGAAAAATGTCCAGATTTTTGATATCTATCAAGGCAAAGGTATCGAAACCGGTAAGAAAAGTATTGCGCTTAGCTTAACATTTCAACATCTCTCACGCACTTTAGTGGACACTGAAATTAATGAATCGATGCAAAACATCATTAATGCTTTGTATAAAGATTTTAATGCCACATTGAGGGATTAGGTATGGCGCTCACCAAAGCAGATATAGCTGAGAACTTATTCCGAACTTTGGGTTTGAACAAACGCGAAGCCAAGGAAATTGTGGAATTATTTTTTGAAGAAATTCGCTACGCCCTGGAAAGAGGCGAAATTGTTAAGCTTTCAGGATTTGGTAATTTTAATCTGAGAGATAAAAAACAAAGACCCGGCCGCAATCCTAAGACCGGCAAAGAAATACCAATCACTGCCAGAAGAGTAGTGACATTTAGAGCAGGGCAAAAATTAAAGGCCAGGGTGGAAAAATATGCTGGATCAGAAAGGAAGTCGGAGGAAGAATCTTAAACAGGAATTACCAGTAATTCCTGATAAGCTTTATTTCACAATCGGCGAAGTCGGTACGCTGTGCAACCTAAAATCTCACGTACTACGCTATTGGGAACAAGAATTTCCCCAACTAAGTCCGTCAAAGCGCAAAGGCAATCGACGATATTACCAACGTAAAGATGTCTTGTTAGTCCGCGATATTATGTCGTTACTATATGAACAAGGATTTACCATCGAAGGTGCCCGAGCAAAGTTAAGCAATGACCGTAAAGATGCCGGCCAAAGAATTTATTATAATTTATTACAAGAAACCGTCAGCAATCTCGAATTAGTACTAGACGAATTAGACTCTTAAATCAAAAGAACGGGGCGTGGCGCAGCCTGGTAGCGTACTTGCATGGGGCGCAAGTGGTCGTGGGTTCAAATCCCGCCGTCCCGACCAACTCTTAAAGGTAACGAATGGATAGAAAACTACTTGAGATACTTGCCTGTCCAATCTGCAAAGGAAAGTTAATCTACGATCAACAAAAGCAAATTCTAATCTGCAAATACGACCGCCTTGCGTATCCTATCCGAGACGGCATCCCCATCATGCTGGAAGATCAGGCTGAGCCTTGTCAGCAGGATGAATGATATTTGTCATTAGCTGAAGGTCATACAGCTTAGATCTTGCTCTAAAATTTCAATCAAAAAAATAATATACTTATCTATAAGTAATATTATACAAGAGCACATCCTATGAATAAGAATATTAAAGAACGAATTCGTGGTTTTAATGAATCTGATTCTCCAGATTTAGATCTAAGTCACTTAGAACTCAAAGATGAAGATATTGATGAAATATTTGCGCTATTAGAGGTTGGCGATGAGGATATTCTTGTAGACTTTTCCTATAACCAAATAGGAGATGGCGGCGCTCAAGCATTGGCTGCCAATACGCTGCTAACAATGCTGGATCTCAGCCATAATCAGATAGGAGATGAAGGAGCTAAAGCTTTAGCGAATAATGCCCACTTAACGTCTATCAATCTGCGCGGAAATCATATAGGAGATGACGGTGCGCGGGCTTTTGCAAGTGCTCTTTTAGAAGGAAATACACAGTTGACCTCAGTTGATCTTGAGGATAATCCATTAAGCGAAAGTGTAGTAAAGAAGCTGGACCAAATTCTTGACGCAAGATCTACAGAAAGCACTCCTTTTTTTAATCTTCGCAAGCCAGCTGCAGCAAGCGATTATAAGGGAATGAAAGAAGAAAAAAAGGAGAAGGAATCAAAAGACGAGGAACCACCTAAATCTCCTCGAGCTTAGCACATCTCATTCCTGCGCCCACAATGTGCCATTCCCGCGAAAGGTGTTCATTCCTGCGAAGGGTGTCATTCCCGCGAAGGCGGGAATCCATGTTTCTAGATGCACCTAAAATGGATTCTCGCCTTCGCGGGAATGACAGTAGGAGCTCCCCTCACCCCAACCCTCTCCCGCTGTAACCTTCTGAGTATTTAACAAAGTTAGTGCGCGGGAGAGGGAGCAGGAAAGAGGTAGTAGGGAAAAGGAAATAGAAAGTAGGAATTAGTAGAGTAAGGTTAAGTTTTATTTGGAGGCAGTGTGGCTCCTTCCACGGGCTCTAAATTACTATTCACCGCAATACGATCATCAAACACAAAGCAATCGCCTTGGTAATGCTCGCCGCCACATTGTTCGAAGTAATTTAAAATGCCGCCCTGTAATTGGTACACCTCTTTGAAGCCATGCATTAGTAGATATGCGGCGGCTTTTTCACAGCGTATACCGCCCGTGCAAAAAGTAATTACAGGTTTTTCTTTGGAGGATTCTGGAAATTTTTTAAGTGCTTCTGGGAATTCGCGGAAATTGTCGATATTAAGATGAACTGCCCCGTCAAACGTTCCCATGTCGTATTCAAATGTATTGCGTGTATCTAGAAGAATCATATTCTCTGGATCAGAAAAGCGTTTTTTTAATTCTTCAGGCGAAATATAAGGCGCTGTAAAGCTTTGCGGATCAATATTATCTTGTTTGAAAGTCACAATTTCATTTCTAACTTTCACAAATAGTTTGTGGAATGGCACAAAATCAGAATAACTATATTTATAAGGCAGATTCTGGAAATCTGGTATTGTTTCCAAATATTCTTGAAAGCGATTGATCGCTTCTTGCTTTGCGGCTAAGAATAAATTAATCCCTTCCGTACCCAGTAGAACAGTACCTTTGATATCCAAAGCAGCTGCCGTCTTTTTGAGTTTTTTGCAAAGCGTTACTAATTCATCTTCTTTGAGAGCGATGAATTTGTAAGCGGCAATGTTACAAAATAAATCGCTATTTTTCGGTTTCATTTTCTCGTTCGGCATGGGCTTCATAAGCTTCATTCGAAAGACCGTTCGCAGATTCTTTCTTGACTTCAGGTCGAATGATAATAGGTGCCTGTTCGTCAGCTTCCATTCGTTTTTCGGGTGCAGGAGCTGCTTTTGGAACCGGTTTTGCCTCTGGTGTCTGTGGTACTTCAGGCTTGTTAGGTTGTTCAGCTACTTCGGGCTTTGGTTTAGGCTCTGACTTGTAGTGACGATCACGATCATCGCGTCTACGTTGGTCTCCTGAATGACTTCGTGGGCCTTGCTCTCTTTTATGACGCTCACCGCCGCTTCGCTTTTGGCCTTGTGAACGACCTTGGTGCCCCTGCTGCTCGGCGTGGACTGGTGTTTTCTTTTCTTCCATGGTTGGTCTGTCAGTCTGAGGCGCACTTGGTCTTGGATGTCGTTGCTGTTTTTGCTTATGGTGACCTTTTCGTGGGCGATGAGGTCGTGAACCTGTTCGAGCGCCTGGGTGTGAAGTTGATGGTTCTTTTTCACGAGTAGCAGCAGTGCCAAACATGCTGGACCATAATCGTTTTATTAATCCTTGCGCTGGTTTCTTGGTGCTAGGCGCAGGTGTCATGCCAGTTAGCAGATTTTTCACTACAGGTTGGTCACTTGGTTTTTCAACGACTTCTTTCTTGGTTGGCACTTCGGTTTCGGGATTTTCTATAAGTTTGTAACTCTTGTGGAGCTTGTTCGATTGCTCGATCAAATCGGTTTTGCGCAATCGTTTAATGTGGTAGTTAGGGTATTGAATGTTAGGATTTGGAATGATTAGAATACTAACATGTTGTCTTTTCTCAATATCACTGATAATGCCACGCTTCTCATTGAGAATATAAGTTGCGGCTTCATTTGATAATTGCAATTGAATTTGAGCTGTATTTTCTTTGATTGAGTCTTCTTCGATCATTCTAATGATGGAAAGCGCTAATGATTCGACACTGCGAATAGAGCCTTGACCATTACAGCGTGGACACACTTCTTGAATGGCTTCTTGAAGAGAAGGGCGCAAGCGTTGTCTGGACATTTCAAGCAGGCCAAAGCGTGAAATTTTGCCAATTTGAACGCGAGCGCGGTCTAGTCTTAGTGCATTGCGTAGATGGTTTTCAACTTCGCGCTGATGACGAATTGAGCTCATATCGATGAAGTCGATGACAATTAAGCCGCCTTCATCACGTAAACGCAATTGCCTAGCAATTTCTTCCGCCGCTTCTAAGTTAGTATTAAAGGCAGTTTCTTCGATATCGCCACCTTTAGTCGCGCGGGCAGAGTTAATATCAATACTCACCAATGCTTCGGTATGATCGATCACCATTGAGCCACCGGATTTGAGTCTTACTGTTCGTTGGTAGGCAAGCTCGATTTGGTGCTCAATTTCATACCGAATAAAGAGTGGAATATTTTCATTGTAAAATTCTAAGCGGGAGATGTAGTCGGGTCTCACTTGCTCAATGTAATTTCTTGCTTTGTCAAAGACGGTTTGATCATCAATGATAATTTTTTTGATGTCTTGTCGTAGATAATCACGAATACCGCGAATCACAACATCGCTTTCTTGATGAATTAATAGTGGGGCAGCGCGATTCTCTGAGGCTTTGCGTATGGCTTCCCAGTAGTTCAAAAGAACACTCAAATCCCATTGTAATTCTTCTAGGGATCTGCCAACTCCTGCAGTGCGAACTATCAAGCCCATATCGACTGGAATATCTAACTTGCTGAGAATTTCGCGTAGCTCTTCGCGGTCTTCACCTTCAATACGACGTGATATACCGCCGGCACGAGGATTATTGGGCATAAGAACAAGATAAGAACCTGCAAGACTGATGAAAGTGGTTAATGCAGCTCCTTTATTACCACGTTCCTCTTTATCAACTTGAATTAAGACCTTCTGGCCTTCCCGAAGAAGTTCTTTGATATTAGGTCGTTCTAATTTTTCGGGATCTTGGGTAGTGAAATATTCGCGAGCAATTTCTTTAAGAGGCAAGAAACCATGACGTTTACTGCCGTAATTAACGAAAACTGCATCTAGACTGGGTTCGATGCTGGTAATTTCACCTAAGTAAATATTACCAATCTTTTCTTCGAAGCCAGGGCGTTCAGTGATGTAGTCGTAGAGAACACGATTATCATCGACTAGCGCAACTCTAAGTTCTTCAGCCTGAGTCGCATTTATTAACATTGAAGGCATAACTCTTTAACCTGATATTGTAGCGTCGTACCGTTTCACGGCTCAGATTAAAGCTCAAAAAGGCTTGTTTGTTTGGTGATATTCAGCTGCTGTTCGCGTTATGAATGTAAAACTTAATTTTACAATGTGTTCGCTAAAGCAAGTTGTGAATTCAATGTGTTAACATGTCACCAAACCTTTATTTTTAAAGAGTAGGGCACTGTCTAAGGTAATGTTTGTAACTTCTAACAAGGGTAAAAACCCCTAAATACCTTCTGTTATCTGACAAGTCCTAGTCTGTTATTCCTAATATTTTGCAAGCAACTTTATTTAAACTTTTTACTGAAAACGCGGTTTAACACAACTAACAATCAATTTTTGAAATTTCTTGTTAACCTAATTGTAAGTTCAAGCTTTTCATTTAACGATAAAAGCCAAATCGTTTAAAAATTATTCTGTTTTGCACAAAGTGTAATGTGGTCAGGAAGATACATTTTATTTCTTTTTGCTTAATATTAATGTAGCGTACTCGTTCTATCCTCACCTTTAACTTAAAAAGTTAAACGACCGATAGTTTACCAGAAGAGGTCAATTACATCAAACAGTTAGAGAGTAATCATGGAAAAGCACTTCCCGAGTAATGTGCAAGTCATCACAATAGATGAAAGCCATGAAGGACAGCGAATCGATAATTTCTTGTTTACCAGGCTCAAAGGTGTCCCCAAATCAAGGATCTATAAAGCCTTACGCAAAGGTGAGGTCCGAGTCAATAAAAAAAGAGTCAAGCCCGAATACAAACTTTCCTTGGGCGATCAAATTCGACTGCCCCCTTTGCGTATCGCAGCTCCCAAAATTGTAGAAGGTTTTGCCAGTCAAAAGATGGCTCAAAAGATTGAGCGGCGCATCATCTTAGAGGACCATGATTTTATCATCATCAACAAGCCAGCCGGCATGGCAGTGCATGGCGGCAGTGGCGTTAGCCTGGGCGTCATAGAGGCGATAAGGCAATCAAGGCCCAAGCAAAAATTTTTAGAATTAGTTCACCGCCTAGATAGAGAAACCTCTGGATGTCTTCTGATTGCCAAAAAAAGCAGCGCGTTAAAGGAAGTCCACCGATTGCTTCTCGAAAGATCCGTTGAAAAAAGATATTTATTGCTAGTCGCAGGACATTGTGACTTTGAAGAGCAGGTGGTCGAAGTGCCACTCAAGAAGAATGTTTTAAAATCAGGTGAACGTATTGTCATCCCAGATTCCGAAGGTAAACCAGCCAAAACAATTTTTCGAAACCTGAAATATATTGATGATATGACCCTACTAGAAGCCAAGCCAATTACGGGTAGAACCCATCAAATCCGCGTTCATGCTAGATATTTAGGATTTCCGATTTTGGGTGATAGCAAATATGGAAATGATGTGGCTAATAAAAAGTTTAGGGAAAAGGGGTATCATCAGCTTTGCTTGCATTCTTCGATGTTGGCTTTTTATTTGGAGGCGAAGAAGCAGCCGGTAGGGGTTTGTGCGTTGTTGTTGGAGCCTTGGGGGAAAATAATCCAAAAAAGTTAATACCTAAATCGTTCCCGTACACGTTCCCGTTCCCGTTCCCGAATCATATAGACCATACAGCACTGTAACGGCTCCTAAAGCACCGATCTTGTCCTTGGCTTTTCAATCAAAAATTATCTGAATTAGACCGCGAGGTAATTATCTCCTAAGTGTGAAATTTAAGAATAAGTGCTGTATGGTCTATATGATTCGGGAACGGGAACGGGAACGTGTACGAATTTAGAAGGAAAACCCTCTCTCTGAGAGAGGGTTACTTAAATTATTAATAAGTAGGACTAGCGGGTGTAGCAGGATTACTCGGCGGAGTGCTCGTTGTGGAGTTCACTGGCGGTGCCGATGGAGTAGAAAGATTATTTGGATTACTGTTCCCCGTAGAACTTGGGCCCATTAAAGGACTTGGAGTACTTGGTGTCGTCATTGTATTGTTTGGACTGGTTGGAGTCGTGCTTGGGGGTGCGTTTACACCGGGTGTTGGTACTGTGGAGCTAGGAACCATGCTACCCCCGGTTTGGCCGGTATAAATATTGGCTGCGGAGGTATTGCCTGACGTCGAATTGGGTGCTGTTTGAGTAGGTGGTGCTGAAACAGGTGGCTGGTTCGCTGGAACGATCACTGCCACAAAATGAGTAATGCCAACTCCTTTAGGATTTGAGGTGCTGCGGGTAACTAACATCGTGACCATTAAATTTTGTTTAATTAGGCGCGATTCGCTTTCATAAACAGCCTGCATCGGCAATAGGATTTTCCATGTATATAGACCGTTGGTGACGCCTTCTTTAACCACGATGGCTTTGCCGGTTGGAGTCGCGGAAGCGACTAATTTTCTTTGTTGGACCACATTTAAGTTATTTGACTGTTTAAGCGCTGCCATAAATGCTTTCCAGCCTTCTGGGGTGAATTGTTCTTGAAGCAATTGGAGCTGTTTTTGATAGTTTTTAAAGTCATAAGTGTATGCTTGTTGTGCTGCAGTTGTGGCCCAATTTAAGACATCGTTGTCAGACATATTCGCTTGATTAACGGGAGCATCAGGGCTTGCGCCTTGATTATTGTTAACCGGTGCGGCTGCAGGTGCAGGTGTCGTTGTTGTGGTGATTCCTGGCGCTGGGTTTGTTGTTGTGGTAGTGACCGTGCCTGTGGCTGGTTGTGTGGTTGCCGTAGTTGAGGAAGTGCTCGTTGTTGTTGTAGGACCTGTTGGGTTCGTCGGACTGGTCATACCAGTTGCATTATTAGTGCTGGGTGTGGTGCTTGAAGGACTGCTGGAGATTACATTGGTTGTGCCATTGGTAGGTGCCGCTTGAACTACAGGGCTGATAACGGTAGTAGCAAATAACAGAGTGGCAAGGCTCAAGGTAAGCGGTTTAATTTCTACAGTAAGGCGTCTTTGACTTAATGTCATCTAAAATCCTCCATAATTGTTTAGGGTGACGATTATATCAGTTTTTTCCTCGTTGACACGTGATATTCATTTTGACACGTTATATTCATATCGATACTATTCCACTTATGGCTAAACCTTTGCTACCAAAACAGATCGATCCAATTCAATTAGCTGTTAAGGAAACAACATTAGAGGGTGATTTACCACTCTCAGAAATGTTAAGATTGAAGGATTTTCTATGCGAAAAGGATGGGATTGCAGCAATTCATTTAGAATTCAGCCGCAATGCTCAAGGTCATGCCTTTATGAAGGGTCGAATAAAGACCTGTTTTAAGGTGGCCTGCCAGCGCTGTAGTCAACCGATGGTCTTAACATTGGACATTCCAGTTAATGATCGTTTGGTGCGTAGCGATAAAGAGGCTAAGCGGTTATCGAAACGATATGAACCACTGATTGTAGATAGTGAGTTAATGTCGCTGAGTTCGCTGGTAGAAGAAGAGATACTGTTGAGTATCCCTATTGTACCTAAACACTCTATTGAAGAGTGTAAGGTAAAGCCTTCAGACTTAACCGAGTTTGAGGAACAAAAGGATGAGCTAAATCCTTTTGCTAACCTGAAAAAATTATTACGGGAGTAAATCATGGCTGTACAAAAGAGTCGAAAGTCACGTGCCAAAAGAGGTAGTCGTAGAGCGCATAACGCATTGACCGCGCCTGCTTTAGCAACTGATTCAACAACTGGTGCAACGCATCGTCGGCATCATCTATCAAAAGATGGCTATTACAAAGGCAGACAAGTTATTGTCGTCAATGAAGTAGTGGACGAAGAATAGTTGAATCTCGTTACAATTACGGTAGATGCTATGGGGGGGGACTTTGGTCCCAAGGTCACTGTACCCGCTTCTGTTCTAGCATTGAAGAAATGCCCCAACTTAAAATTAATTTTAGTGGGTGATGAAACCACTATTCGCAATGAAATAAACCGTCAAGCTAAGGGTGAGCATTTACATCGGATAGAGGTTATCCATACCACGGAGCAAGTGGCAATGGATGAGCTACCGTCGGTCGCTTTGCGCACTAAAAAAGATTCATCGATGCGAGTCGCCCTGAATAAAATTAAAGAAGGGGTTGCAGAAGCGTGCGTCAGCGCTGGTAATACCGGTGCATTGATGGCGACCGCCCGTTTTGTGCTAAAAACATTGCCTGGGGTAGACCGTCCTGCCATTTTGGCTACGTTACCTACCATTTTTCCAGATAAAGAGGTTCGCGTTCTTGACTTAGGCGCCAATGTTGATTCAAGTGCAGAGCATCTTTATCAGTTTGCGGTGATGGGTTCGGTACTCGTTTCAGCGCTTGATAACATCAAAAACCCCAAAGTCGCCTTGCTCAATATCGGCCAAGAAGAAATTAAGGGGAATGACCAAGTAAAAGATACCGCCTCTTTACTAACCGATAGCGAAGTCATTAACTACATCGGCTATATTGAAGGTGATGCCATTTTTTCTGGAAAAGCCGATGTCATTGTTTGCGATGGTTTTGTTGGTAATGTCGCATTAAAGACACTTGAGGGTTCTGCAAAACTTTTTACTTATTATATGACCAAAGCTTTTAAACGAAATTGGTTGACCAAACTTGCAGCGCTATTGGCAAAACCTTCGTTGAGCTACGTCAAAAAATCAATGGATCCTGGGCGTCGTAATGGTGCTAGCCTGATAGGACTGCAGGGGATTGTGATTAAAAGTCATGGTGGGGCCAAATCTGCAGCATTTGCTAACGCAATTTTTGAAGCAGTTCATGAGGTAGAAAACAATATTCCAGAGTTGATCCGCAAAGAAGTTGAGACTAGGTTAGAGGATTCAGAATCGCTATGATTTATTCACGTATTGCTGGAACAGGGGGCTATCTCCCCGAAAAGGTCTTAAGTAATAACAATCTAGAAGAGATGGTAGATACCTCTGATCAATGGATTTTAGAAAGAACGGGTATCAGTCGTCGTCATATCATGCAAGATGATGAAACCACCTCTACGATGGCAGAGGCGGCAGCACGACAGGCGCTAGACGCAGCAGGACTGACCACTAAAGATATTGAAATGATCATCGTAGGAACCGCTACTCCTGATCGTACTTTTCCCAGTACCGCTTGTATTCTACAGCATCGCTTAGAGGCGTATGGCTGTCCAGCATTTGATGTTGGGGCCGCATGTGCTGGCTTTATTTATGGTCTTAGCGTTGCAGATCAATTTATTCGTAACGGGCAAGTTAAAAGAGCCTTAGTTGTGGGCGCAGAATCTTTATCTCGAATTGTTGATTGGACTGATCGGTCGACCTGTGTGTTATTTGGCGATGGGGCAGGAGCAGTCATTCTGGAAGCATCAGACCAACCGGGTATTCGTTCTACCCATATTCATGCCAATGGTTATTATAATGATCTACTTTATGCCGCTAACCATATCGGTGAACTAAAAGAACCTGCCTATATTAAAATGCAGGGTAATGGTGTCTTCAAGATTGCTGTGAAGACTTTAGATGATATTGTTGATGAAACCTTAGCCCACAATAATATCGAAAAATCTGAAATTGATTGGTTGATTCCTCATCAAGCCAATTTGAGAATCATCACCGCAACTGCTAAAAAATTAGATTTACCGATGGAGCGAGTCATTCTGACTGTCCAGGACCATGGTAATACTTCTTCTGCGTCTATTCCTCTTGCCTTAAATCAGGGGGTACGTGACGGTAGAATAAAACGTGGCGAAACAATATTGTTAGAAGCGTTTGGTGCCGGACTTACCTGGGGCTCTGCTCTAATTAATTACTAATCTTTACTTCAACTTTCAACGCATGGACTGTGCAATGACGAAAAAATTCGCCTTTATTTGCCCTGGACAGGGCTCGCAACAGGTAGCGATGTTAGGGGACCTTGCTAATCACTTTCCGCTAGTAAAATCCTTATATCAACAAGCTTCTGAAATCCTCAACTTTGATTTGTGGCGCTTAGTCGGCGAAGGACCTCCCGATGAACTCAATCAAACAGAGCGAACTCAACCGGCATTACTCGTGGCAGGCTTTGCAG
>DJAM01000166.1:0-6889 GCA_002429595.1 Coxiellaceae bacterium UBA6002 | reverse complement strand
AATACGAACTGGATGGTAGTTCGCCAGCCTATTTGGCGGGTCATAGCCTTGGTGAATACACGGCGTTAGTCTGCGCTGGTGCGATCGACTTTGAAGCTGCCGTTGACTTAGTTGCAGCTCGTGGTAGATACATGCAAGAGGCGGTGCCTGAGGGAACAGGTGCAATGGCGGCGATTATTGGTTTGACTAATGAGCAGGTCATGCAAGTTTGTGAGCAAGCAAGTCACAATCCGCTGGAAGTTACTCCTGCCAATTTTAACAGTATTGGCCAAATAGTGATTGCGGGCCAAGCTGCTGCTATTGATCGCGCAATTTCATTAGCTAAAGAGTCAGGCGCAAAACTGGCTAAGAAATTACCGATGAGCGTGCCTTCACATTGTGAATTAATGCGCCCCGCCTCAAAGCGTCTTCGAGAAAAATTAAACACTATAACAATTAGCAAACCGAACATTCCTGTCATTAATAATGTCGATGTCCAAAGTTACCAGGAGCCAGAGCAGATCAAAGATGCTTTAGTCAGGCAACTCTATTCACCAGTAAGGTGGATTGAAATCATTCAACTACTGGCGAACAATGGTGTAGAGACTTTTGTGGAAAGTGGACCCAATAAAGTGCTAACGGGTTTAAATAAGCGCATCGTTTCTGACAGTAATTGCCTTGCTATTACCGACTTAGCGTCACTACAGGATGCATTAAGATTGACTCAACAGGTATCGGTTGAGTATTAATTAAAGGAGAAAACTATGATTTTGGATGGGAAAATCGCCTTAGTTACCGGTGCAACAAGGGGTATAGGTGGCGAAATCGCTATTCATCTTGGACAAGAGGGTGCAACTGTCATAGGAACAGCAACCACGGAAAAGGGTGTTGAAGCTATCAAAGATAGATTCCACCAGTTAGGTATTAAGGGTGGAGCGATGTTATTGAATGTCGCGCAAAAAGACAGCATTGACCAAGTGTTAAAAACCATCGAAGAAACTTATGGCGCACCAACTATCTTAGTTAACAACGCTGCAATCACGCGTGACAATCTGTTGTTACGGATGAAAGATGAAGAATGGCAAACGGTGATGGACACTAATCTGACTGGGGTATTTCACCTAACTAAAGCCTGTGTTCGTCATATGCTTAAGCAGAAGTGGGGCAGAATTATTAGTATTGGTTCAGTCGTTGGCACGATAGGTAACCCAGGTCAAACTAACTATGCTGCTGCCAAAGCTGCATTAATTGGATTCACAAAATCACTAGCACAAGAGGTTGCATCCCGAAATATTACCGTGAATGTAATTGCTCCTGGCTTTATAGACACTGACATGACTAAAGACTTACCTGAAGATCATCGTCAGCACCTACTCAGTAGAATCCCCATGCAACGCTTGGGAGAAGCGCAGGACATCGCGAAGGCAGTTACTTTCCTGGCTTCGGATAATGCTTCCTACATCACCGGTCAAACATTACACGTTAATGGTGGTATGTATATGGCGTAGAATTTGGGGTATAATAGTCGGTTGTGTACAACCCTAGAACTCCAGATTTTTTAGGTTTCCCCGGGTTGCACCTAGGCTACATTAACGTTTGTTTTAACGTGCAAATTGCGATATTTTATTGCAAGTTATTTTTTGGCATAAATTTTGTGGGTTCTTTAGTTTTCGCGTAGAATCAGGACCTTGATTTTAATTTGATGAGAGGGAATATTGAAATGGTTGATAAAGACAAACTTGAAAATCGTGTGATTGACATTGTTGTTGAACAGCTGACTTTAGATAAAAAACCAGCTAAGAATGCTTCATTCGTCGAAGACTTAGGTGCCGATTCTCTTGATACAGTTGAGTTAGTGATGGCGTTAGAAGAAGAATTCGGTATGGAAATACCTGATGAAGATGCTGAGAAAATCACTACGATTCAACAAGCGATTGATTACATCGAAGCTCATATTAGCGAACCTGTTTAATGAGCGAGCTGAATCTTAGGGGGGACATTAATTGAGTAAGAGACGCGTTGTCGTAACGGGCTTGGGCATGATTACCCCCCTGGGTTTAAATGTTACCGATACTTGGAATGCTATTTTGAAAGGTCAAAGTGGTGTTCGTCCTATTACAACTTTAGATGTTTCAGATTGTCCCGTTAAGATTGCTGCTTGCGTTCAAGATTTCGATTCGAGTGCCTACTTGAATCCTAAAGATGCTCGACGCTTAGATATATTTATCCAATATGGTGTGGCTGCAAGTAAGCAAGCACTAGATGATTCTGGAATTGATTTAACCAGAGAAAATCCGAAGCGTATTGGTGTTGCAGTGGGTTCGGGTATCGGTGGTCTGCCGGTCATCCAAAAAAATACCCTTATTTTGGAAGCTTCTGGGCCACGTCGTATTTCTCCTTTTTTTATACCAGGCAGTATCATTAATATGGCTGCAGGGTATGTTTCTATTCTGTATGGTCTTAAGGGACCTAACATTTCGATTGTATCTGCCTGCACAACCGGTACCCATAATATTGGGCACGCTGCTCGAATGATTGCTTATGGCGACGCTGATGCCATGGTAACGGGTGGTGCGGAGATGGCGACTACCTTATTGGCTTTGGGTGGTTTTTCTTCAGCAAAGGCCGTGTCGACTCGCAACGATGACCCGACCAGGGCGAGCCGTCCTTGGGATAAGGATCGAGATGGCTTTGTGCTAGGCGAAGGCGCTGGGTGCCTAGTACTTGAAGAATATGAACATGCTAAGAAAAGAGGCGCAAAGATCTATGCCGAATTAGTCGGCTTTGGTATGAGTGCTGACGCCTTTCATATGACTGCCCCAGAAGAAGATGGCGCTGGGTTTGTAAGTGCCATGGTAAACACCATTAAAGATGCAGGGATTGCACCTGCCGACGTTGACTATATCAATGCTCACGGTACCTCGACACCGGCTGGTGATGTCATCGAAGCGCTTGCCATCAAGAAGGCATTTGGCAATCATGCTAACGCCGTCGCTGTTAGCTCAACTAAATCAATGACTGGGCATCTCTTAGGTGCTGCTGGCGCTGTAGAAGCGATATTTTCAATTTTAGCCTTACGAGACCAAGTGGCACCTCCAACCATCAATCTAGATAACCCTGATGAAGGATGTGATTTGGATTTTGTACCACATACAGCTAGGTCCATGAAGATTAATTACGTGCTTTCAAATTCCTTTGGCTTTGGCGGCACTAACGGCAGCCTACTCTTTAAACGCGCAGAGTAATCAAAGATTAATGATTTGGCGTCGCATTCTATTACTCGTAGTCTTTTTCGGGTGCATTTTTGTCTCTTCAGCCTTGTTTTGGCAAAATTTTCTTGATTCCCCTTTAAAAATCACTAAACCGGTTTTATTTGATGTAACGCCTGGCAGTAGTATTGAGAAAGTCGCAGCGAATTTGCAACTTCAAGGCTACACACGTTATCCAATGTTAGTCATTATGCTGGCACGTTGGCAGGGTACTGATAAAAAATTAAAGAAAGGCGAGTACGAACTCACACCCGGGATGACCCCAGCACAATTCTTAGAGAAGGTTGCAAAGGGAAAAGTTTTTTTGCGCCATTACACGTTAGTTGAAGGTTGGACGTTAAATCAGGTCCTTGCAACGCTAGCAAATAATCCTTTTCTACATCACACCATCAACCCAAGTGATTTGAGCCTGCTTGCAACGCAAGTTGGTGTGAACCAATCAAACTTTGAAGGTTATTTAAATCCAGATACTTATTTATTTGCCAGAGGCATCGCGGATACCGTCATCGTTAAACAAGCCTACTTAAAAATGCAAAATAATCTTTATAAGTATTGGGCTACTCGTGATCCCAATGTACCGTTTACAACGCCTTATGAGGCTTTAATAGCAGCTTCTTTGATTGAAAAAGAAACAGCCAAGCCAGATGAGCGCGCAAAGATTGCCGGTGTAATTGTTAGACGCTTACGGCAACATATGCGGTTACAAATCGATGCGTCGGTAATCTACGGTTTAGGCAATCAATACCAGAGAAAGTTAACCCGTGATGATTTAAAAATTGATTCTCCTTATAATACCTACCTACATGATGGTTTACCGCCAACACCGATTGCCATGCCAAGTGTTGCTTCTTTAATTGCTGCTTTACATCCGGCGGCTGGGAATGAGCTTTACTATGTCGCTCGCGGTGATGGCTCGCATGAGTTTACTGCAACATTGGCTGAGCATATTGCGGCGATTAAAAAATTTCATGTACAACTTCTTTTTCCGGATGCAAAGTTGCCGGACAATGCTTTGCCGCAATCGAATCTTAATGAGACGTTTGAGCCACTTTATCCACGAAGTAATTGGGATGAACAAATCATTAGTCAAAGCTTACTAAGCAGTCAAAAAGATGTAACAACGAAAACAGTTGTGACGCATAATGACCAAAAAACTAAAACGGTACCGATCGTTAAGAAACTAGTAACAAAAGCTGTAGGACATACTAAAAAACATGAATCACAAAATAACAAAGGGAAAGTTCATCACCATTGAAGGTGTTGAAGGAGTCGGAAAGAGTTCTGCTATGCAATGCTTGCAACAGTATTTGCAAGCTCATGATGTTGCTGCGGCGTTTACGAGAGAACCTGGTGGTACTGAAATCGCAGAAGCAATTCGACAGACTTTGTTACAGCCGCACTCTGAAATCATGTCACCCGATACGGAATTGTTGTTAATGTTCGCAAGTCGTGCTCAGCACCTAGCAAGTGTGATTTTGCCAGCTTTAACTCAGAATAAAGTTGTGATCAGCGATCGTTTTACTGATGCTACGTATGCTTATCAAGGAGGTGGGCGTGGCATTAATATGGATCGGATTGCTGAATTAGAAAAATTCGTGCAGGGCAATTTCCAGCCAAATTTAACCTTATTATTGGACGCACCTGTTGAGGTAGGTTTTGAGCGAATTGCAGCGCGTGGCATTAAAGATCGGATTGAACAAGAACATCTTTCTTTTTTCCAACGAGTGCGTGACTGTTATCTTGCACGAGCTAAGCGTTACCCTGAGCGTTTCAAAGTAATTGATGCCACCAAACCCATGTCACAAGTTCACGACATTATTTGTGAACATGTGCGCGAGGTTCTTACCGGAGATTCTGTCAATGGTATATCCGTGGCTTGACACTTTTTGGCAACTGTTAGTTAGCTATAAAATTAAACAACGAATTCCTTCAGGCTTAATGTTAGTAGGTCTTCCCGGTATTGGTAAAACCGATTTTGCTCGTAATTATGCGCAATACATCTTATGTCAACAAAGCACAGAGCATTATTGTGGCCAATGTCGATCCTGTGTTTTGTTTAACGCTGGCAATCATCCTGATTTTAGTTTGATCGAACCGGCTGAGATAGGCAGTGTGATCAAAATTGATCAAATTCGTAACTTAGTCGAACAATTATCACAAACCTCTAACATAAGTGATTATCAAGTTGTCATTATTAACAGAGCAGAAGATTTGAATCGCTCTGCTGCGAATGCTTTATTAAAAAATTTGGAAGAACCCTCGGGACGAGTTTTATTTTTATTAGTAAGTGAACAGCCTCAAGCAGTTTCGGCCACGATTCGAAGTCGCTGTCAGATATTGAAATTTCCTCACCCAACACAGTCACAAGCATTAGCATATCTAAATGAACATTATCCTGACCAAAAAAATTGTGAGACTTTATTAGCCATGGCAAATAATTTACCACTAAAAGCAATGGATTGTGTGCAGTTGAGTGAGCTGCGGGATAATCTGTTAGTTTCATTGGAGCGAATAACTCGAGGTGAATTAGAACCAGTGAGTATGACTTCCACTTATCTATCGAAGCCTAAAGAAGTAGTAGAGCTTTTAATCAGTTTAGTAATCGATATGATTCGAATCCAATTTTCAACTCGGGCGGAGCTTAATCATATTGACAAAATTTCTGAACTGCAGCGTTTGAATAAATCAAAAACGCTCAGTCAGTTGTATCATTTCTTATCTGAATTATTCGACGCACTTCGAATGTTGCGAAATAAAAACAATCTTAATTTGCAGTTGCTACTAGAAAATATTTTTATTCGCTGGTGTGCTGCGTAATAGCTAGGGAAATTATATGGGCTTAGTTGATTCACATTGTCATTTAGATTGCTTAGTATTCAAAGAAGGCGAAGGTATTACCGATGCTTTACAGCGCGCTAAAGAGAATGGCGTAGACCATTTTTTATGTGTTTGCATCACCCAAGCTAAGTTTCCTACGATGTTATCTTCTGTCAAAGAATTCCCCAATGTCTGGGTGAGTGTTGGCACCCATCCAAATGAGCAGGTTGATTGTGAACCTACTATTGAAGAAATGCTAAACCTTGCAAACGATCCCAAAGTTGTGGCGATTGGCGAAACTGGACTAGATTATTATCGAACAGAGGGTGATGTGGAATGGCAGAAAGAACGATTTCGTAATCACATTCACGTTGCAAAAAAAACTAACAAACCTTTGATTATTCACTCCAGACAAGCACGTGCTGATACGATCGATATCATGAAAGAAGAGAACGCCAAAGAAATAGGTGGCGTGATGCATTGCTTCACTGAAACTTTGGAAATGGCAAAGCAGGCGATGGATTTGAATTTTTATATTTCATTTTCTGGGATTATTACTTTTGGTAATGCCAAAGAACTACGCGAAGTGGTGGCGGAAGTTCCATTAGAACGGATGCTGATTGAAACAGATGCTCCTTACTTAGCACCGGTGCCTTTTCGTGGAAAGAGTAATGAACCGGCTTATGTGCACTATGTTGCTGAACAAGTGGCTGCGATTAAAAATGTTCCATTTGAGACTGTGGCGGAGCAGACTACGAAGAATTTTTTCGATTTGTTTAAAATTGAACACTTGAAGTAACAAGTTTTTGTCATTCCCGCGAAGG
>DJAM01000137.1 GCA_002429595.1 Coxiellaceae bacterium UBA6002 | reverse complement strand
ATAATGAAATGGGAATAACCACAGCACCAAAGAATAATCCCTCTCCTTTAAGTAGTCCTAAGAATCTTGCCTACGTCATATATACCTCTGGCTCTACAGGTAAGCCCAAAGGTGTGATGATCGAGCATCAAGGTGTATGTAATTTAGCCAAAGCGCAAGCGACTGACTTTAACGTAATCCCTGAGAGCCGTGCGCTTCATTTTGCTTCCTTTAGTTTTGATGCAGCAGTATCCGAATGGGTCATCGCCTTAACCCAAGGAGCTAGACTCTACGTTGTTTCCGATAAGGAACGGCAGGATGTTAGTTTGCTTGAAGAATATATAGCGCGTCACAAGATCACAGTAGCGACGCTGCCACCATTAGTTTTTAGCTTATTCAAAGATGTCTATGACTTACGAACGGTAGTAGTAGCAGGAGAAGCGCCAGATGCTGAAAGTTTAAGCCGGTGGGGTCAAAGGCTAATGGTAAGGAATGCCTATGGTCCAACAGAATGTACGGTATGCGTTAGTTCGTTAGCATACGATGGCAAGCATCCGGCTCGAACGATAGGTAGGCCGATGTCAAATGTTAAGGTCTACATACTAGATGAAAGCCGGCAGCCTGTTCCAATGGGAGTTATTGGTGAGTTGTATGTAGGAGGCGTTGGTTTAGCGCGAGGCTATTTGAACCGTCCCGAGCTAACAGAGTCGAGGTTTATTCCAAATCCTTTTGTGACAGAAGAAGAGCAATTGCGAGGTGAAAACCTTCGTTTATATCGCACAGGTGATTTAGTCCGTTATCTGCCAGATGGGAACATTGAGTATTTAGGTCGCTGTGATGAGCAAGTGAAGATCCGAGGCTTTAGGATTGAGTTAGGAGAGATTGAACATGTGCTAAGAAGCATTTCCAAGATAAAAGACTGCAGGGTGATTGCACTTGAAGATAATAATCAGAAACGATTAGTGGCATATGTAATTGCTGCCGATAAAGAGCATGCTGAAGAACAACAAGCCGAGGTCATTAGAGAATTACAAAAGCTAGCAAGCCAAAAATTGCCCGAATACATGGTTCCAAGCGCCGTGATCTTTATCGACAAGTTTCCGCTAAATCCAAATGGTAAGTTGGATAGAAAGAAGCTGCCGGTTCCACTCCCCGATAATGAAGCCAAAATTATTTTTACGGACCTTCCCCAGAATGTTGTTGAGGAAAAAATAATAGCGATTTGGTCAGAAATTTTGAAACAGCCCGTAGGCAGACACGATAACTTCTTCCATAAAGGAGGAGATTCAATTCAAGCTATTCGTATCATTTCGAAAATGAGACTTGAGGGATTCAATGTAAGAGTAAAAGATTTATTTGAACACCCTACAATTATCAGCTTGAGTAGAGTAATTAAGCAACATGAAAGCAAGATAAACAAAATTAGTTATGAAGTTTTTGGAGCAGTTCCACTTACCCCTATCCAACAATGGTTTTTTGAAAAGAATCTAGCCAATATAAATCATTTTAATCAAGGTTGGCTAATCAAAATAAAAGAAAGATTAATACCTCAGAAGTTAGAAAATGCCTTGCAGACAGTTGTCAAACACCATGATGCTCTACGATTACGGTTTTGGAAAGATGAAGGAAATTGGAAACAAGAAATAGAAGCTTATAACAATGAACCAATTCTTGAAGCTATAAAGATCGACCCATCAAAAGATTTTGATACTTCTATTAACGCAATTTCTAGTTCTAGGCAAAGAAGTTTTGACATAAAAAAAGGTAAATTATTTAAAGCCGTTTTAGTAGAACATTTAGATGAACAATGGTTGGCGATAATAGCCCATCACTTGATTATAGACGGTGTTTCATGGCGAATATTATTTGATGATTTAGCAACAGCATATTTAGAGCGTAGTCTACCAGGCAAAACGACTTCTTATAAGGATTGGTCAAATAAGCTGATTGAATTTTCAAGTTCACCTTCACTGGAAGCAGAAATTAGATATTGGACAAGTGAAAGTGAACCGAAAGGACTTAAAAGGGATACTATCGCAACAGTCACCGACAATCAGCCTATAGAAATCTCATTAGATAAGGAATGGATTGTTAACCTTCTTCATCAAGCGCCAAAAGCTTATCAGACAGAGATAAACGACTTATTGATCACAGCATTGGCGTTAACTCTCATTCCAATGAGTTTAGATAAAGGGCTGCACTTTTGGCTTGAAGGTCATGGGCGAGAAGAGATTGATAATGCCATTGATTTAACACGGACAATTGGCTGGTTTACTTCTCTTTTTCCTGTTTATGTAGAGATTAAGTCAGATTCACTCGGAGATGCCATCAAGCAAGTTAAGGAGCAATTAAGACAAATTCCACGTAAAGGTTTTTCATACGCATTACTTAAATACTTAAATCTTTCTGCTAAAACAATTCTACAGCAGAAATCCAAGCCGCAAGTACTTTTCAACTATTTAGGCGCTTTCGGCAGTGAACCTGAGTCTGAAAAGACAGGATGGTATCAATCGCAAATGCCACTAAAAGATTCTGTATCAGGAGAAAATAAGGAAAATCTGCAGCTTAGTATAAATAGCGTTCTCATAGATAACATATTGAAAATGGTTTGGGAATACGATCCAAATTCTTTCAATCAAGAAACTATTATTCAAATCTCTTCGAGGTATATCGAAAACTTAAAAAAAGTTATTTCACATTGTTGTAGTGTTGATAACTTTCAAGAGAAGCAAATTTCTACTTTTAGATTGGCAGATATCTCTCAACTGCAGCTAGAAAAACTAAAAAAGGTAGTCAAAAATAACGGCACATCATTAGAAGATTTATATCCTCTATCTCCTCTACAGTCTGGGCTATTTTTTCAGTCACTCCTTACAACTAGTAATGAGTACGTAGTTGAAAGTAACTTAAAACTAAAAGGGAACTGGGATCCTCATTTATTAAAAGAAGCTTGGCAAAAAGTTACTGAAAGTCATGAGGTTTTCAGAACAGGGTTCTTACAAGAAAATTTTGTTGACCCAATTCAGTTTGTTCAAAAAAATATTCATCTATCTTGGACTTACTTTGATCTGAATACTTCAACCAATTCTAAAGCAGATCTTGAGAAAATTATATTTCAAGAGAGAAGGAAGCCGTTCGATCTAAAACAACCACCTCTAATGCGCCTTCTTCTAATAAAAATACAAGCATTTAACTATCGGTTGGTTATTACAACTCATCATTTAATTCTTGATGGATGGTCGCAGGGTTTAGTTTTAAAGCAGGTATTCGAAACATATAAGGCATTAGTGCAAACAAGGCCATGTTTAAATAGGCAGTCTTATCCTTACCATGAATATATAAACTGGTTGAGTCGGCAAGATAAAAGATTAGCAGTATACTTTTGGAAAGAGCAATTAAGCGAGCTATCAAGCCTTAGTCGATTAAATATAATAAAAAATTCTCCTGCGCGAAAAGATCGGTTGCATGCTAGTTTCACAATCTCTATTACCGCAGCAGAAACATCTGCTTTAAAGATTATTGCGCAGAAAAATCATTTTACACTGAATACTTTGTTGCAAGCCGCTTGGAGTATTTTATTAAAAAATTATAACCATGAAGAGGATGTTGTTTTCGGTAATGTCGTTTCAGGACGTAATTCTCCGATAAAAAATATTGAAGAGCGTATCGGGCTGTTTATTAATACTCTGCCCTTACGAGTGAATGTTTCCAGTAGAAAGTCAGTTATTCAACTATGTACTGAAATTCAAGCTATTATGCTTGAAGTAATTAATTATGGATATCTAGGTCTAGCTGACATTCAAAAGCTAGTGCGTTTTAATAAATCTCTATTTGATACTTTATTTATTTTTGAGAATTATCCAGTCGATGATTTTGAACTAGCAGATTTAAACCTAAAAGTTGTTCCCCTTGAGGGACTCGAGAAAGTTGACGTTCCTCTCACTTTGGTAGTTATCCCTAACCAAGCTCTTAGTTTCAGGTTCATGTTTCACGCTGATGAATTTAGCGAAGAAATGATCAAGCATGTGGCAGATAACTTTGTACAGTTACTAAAGGTGATTCCTGAAAAATTTTTTGCACCTATAAAAGAGATTAATTTCATCTCACCCCGAGAACTGAATTATTTATTAGAAAACTTCAACAGAACGTGGCAACCCTTCAAAGAAGATAGAACACTGCACCAGCTCTTCGAAGAGCAGGCAGAAAAGTCACCTAATCAAATTGCAGTCCATTTCGAGGATCTGTATTTAACGTATAAGCAACTTAATGAGAAAGCTAATCAACTTGCCCACTATCTGCAAAATATTGGGGTTAAGACTGAGTCATTAGTAGGGTTGAGCGTTAGACGTTCGTTGCAGTTAATCGTTGGGTTACTAGGGATATTAAAAGCAGGCGCAGCATATGTGCCCTTAGATCCGAGCTATCCTCAGGATAGGTTGGAGTTTATGTTAGAAGATTCTAATGTCAGCTTTTTAGTAACTGAATCTTGTTTTGAAAAAGTATTTGCGAAAAACAAAGTAAAAAATGTTTTTATTGACAGCGAAAGGGAAATCAATGAAGCGCCGAAGAATAATCTCTCCTCAACGAATGGCCCTAGGAATCTTGCTTATGTCATTTATACCTCAGGTTCTACGGGTAAGCCCAAAGGTGTAATGGGTGAGCACAGGGCGATGGTTAATCGTTTAGCCTGGTATCAGAAATCCTTTCCTTATAGAAAAGGAGAAATTTGTTGTCATAAAACATCGATTAACTTTGTGGATTCTATAGCTGAATTCTTTTGTCCATTAATTGCTGGCATTCCTTTAATAGTATTTCCAGAAAGGACAATCAAAGATCCCATTGATTTTGCCCAAAGTATATCTATAAACAAGATTACACGTCTTGTACTTGTTCCATCTTTTCTCGAAGAATTAATTAACTTTGACAACGATAAATTTAAAAATCTATTGCTAGTTGTTGTTAGTGGAGAGACTCTAAACAAAAATACTGTAAATAGATTTCTTAAGAAATTCCCCCATATCAATTTGCTCAACTTTTATGGATCGTCTGAAGTAGCTGCAGATGCTAGTTTTTTCCATGTAAACCCAACTTTTGAGCAAAGAAATACGCCTCCAATCGGTAGGCCGATAGCAAACACAAGATTCTATATTCTGAACGCTGACCAGAACTTAGCACCCTTAGGCGTTGTTGGTGAGTTGTATGTAGGAGGCGTAGGTTTAGCACGAGGCTATTTGAACCGTCCAGAACTAACAGAATCTCGTTTTATTCCTAATCCTTTTGCAACGGAAGAAGAGCGATTACGAGGTGACAACCTTCGTCTGTACCGCACAGGCGATTTAGTCCGTTATCTGCCAGATGGGAACATTGAGTATCTAGGTCGCTGTGATGAGCAAGTGAAGATCCGAGGCTTTAGAATTGAGCTAGGAGAGATTGAGCATGTACTAAGGAGCAGTCCAAGGGTAAAAGACTGCAGGGTAATTGCACTTGAAGATAATAAT
>DJAM01000089.1:7967-13420 GCA_002429595.1 Coxiellaceae bacterium UBA6002 | reverse complement strand
TTTTTTGTTCAATATTTGGGAATTCAATGACTTAGACCTTAACTATTCATGATCTTAAAGTCAACCGCCGATCGCCACGAGCCATTCATCGGTGGGTGGAATTAATTTCCGCGCTCTAAGGTCAAACAGCCCAAATAAGAAATCTGCCGTACAACAAACCTCATTATCGCGCATCATTTTCTGTGATAACTTGCCCACCTTGCCTTCATATGACATTAATTGGGTTTCTATGGTAATTTGTTCTCGCAGGCAGATTTCTTTAAAAAAGCATAATTTTACTTCTAATATCGTTGGGCCAAGGCCGCTTTCTCTGATTTTTTTTAATCCAAAACCATTCTTAGTAATAATTTCCCAGCGTGCTTCTTCGAATAAGGTGAGATAGACGGCATTATTGACGTGCCCAAAGGTATCTAAGTGATGTTCTTTGATGGTGATGGGGTAGTTGAACATTTTTCCGTGCATTGAGCCATTTTCCTTATAATTAGGGTTGGAATTCGTCGTTTCTTACTTGATTTTAGGGAAGAAATTTGTTTTTATTATGTCACGCTATTTTTAGTAACCAAATCTTTTAATAGGCTCTTAGAACTGCAATCAAAGCTCTTAACTGTGAATTTGTCAATCCTCATGAGACCAGGGTAACCGAAGTATAAATAAAATAAGGGGTTTTCATTATGAATAGAATCATGCTCATCGTTGCTTCCTCCCTCATTGCAATCACCTTGGGCGGCTGTGTCCCTAATATTAATCATCCTAACTATCACGCTTGGGAAGTTGGAAGAGCAAGTTGTGTCAAACATGGAGTCGTAATTTGTCGGCGAAATGTCGTCGTTGATGCCAATTCTCAAACAGGCGCCTTTGCCGGTTCATTAGTCGGCGCTGTCGCAGGGTCCAACCTAGGCGGTTGTGGTGTCGCGGGTGCTATTGGAACTTTGGCGGGAGCCGTGGTGGGTGGTGTTGTAGGCAATGCTATTGAACAAGATGTTAATCGCCAACCAGCATTTGAATATTTAATCCGTTTAGATAATGGCGACACAATTTCCGTGGTTCAAGGCACAAATATTAGACTGCGCGTTAACGAGCCAGTATTTGTAAAATTTGGGCGTATTACTCGTGTAGTACCAGAGTGTATGTATCCTTCGTGCTAAGTTTTTTAAGTTTCGATAAGTAAAGAGGTGAATATGTTAGCTAAAAGTTTAGAAACAAATAGCGGTAGCGATAGTGTCAGTTTTTTTCGCTCTTATACACCAAACTACAGTGCGTCATTATTTTTGAATTTATTTAAAATTTTAAGTTTTCTAACATTTCTGGACGTTGTGTTTGCAAAAAGTGGCATTGCTAACCCTTTTGGATTTACGCAGGGAAATTGCTCTTTTGCACTGACTACAACGCCATTGATTGATAGTGAAGGTCGTTATCGGACTTGGCCTGCTTTTGAAAGTATCGCGGCTGAACTCATCAATGGTACAGCTGGTGCGATTACACAACTTAATAAAACTGCTACAGCGCCTACAATTTGGTCGGAAAGTATCTGTTACGTTAACTTCTTACTTCAAAGTAATTGCTCTCAAAAAGCTGTGGCTGGTTTTTTAGATGAATTTAAAGCGATACTTAGCAACAATACTGCAGTTGATGCAGCAAAGAAATGTTTAGACCCAACTCTACTAATACAAATCTCTCTTGGAATCGTAGGGGTCATTGTATTGATAGGACTCATTGCTTGTATCGGAGCTATCTCTAAATCTGCCTATAAGGAATGTCAAAGACGTGGTTATAAAGAGGTTGGTGATGGGCAGCAGTTAGATAGTGTAACACCGACTGCGGTATAAACCCTATGAGGGCAGGTAGTTGCAAGAAACAATATATTTTTCGTTTAAAAAGAGGCCAATATGTTAGACAAAAAACTAGTAGGTAGCGGCAGTACTGACAACCTCACTTTTTTTAAACCCTCCGCGTCGAATTACAACCGGAGTTCATCATTATTTCTAAGCCTCTTTAGATATGTCAGTTTTTTTGCTTTAGTTGATGTCATTTTTGCCAAGGGCATGAAGATTGAGAATCCTTTTGCCTTTATGCAATCAAATTGTTCCTATTCATTCACCACTCTACCGGTGATTGATGAGAATGTGCCTGAAATTTGGCCAGCATTTCAAAGCGCCGCTCATAATTTAATTAATGGTTCAGTTGGCGCTATTACGCAACTTAATCAAAGTGTTCCGGCACCTAATGTTTGGTTAGAGAATATTTGCAGTATTGGCTTTGCACTTCAGAGTAAATGTTCGAACGAGACGGTCGCTGTTTTTGTCGATGCGTTTAAGTCTATGTTTAACAATGATACGGCTGTTATCACCGCAAGAAAATGTGAGAAAAGTGGTATACCTGAAAAAGTGATGTTTGGGATAATGATGGGAATCGTTGGGCTAACGAGCCTACTACTTATCGGTAGCTGTATAAGGGCATGTGTAACAGCTCGTAATAGAGATGAATATGACGAGGTTGAGGACCACCCTCTTATAGGATTACACCCCTAATAATATTTTATTTTTTTAATCACTAAATTTTAAAAGAGGGTTCATATGTTAGATAAAGATTTGGCTAGTAGTAGCGGCAGTGGTGCAGTAACATTTTTTAGAGGTCCGCGCAGTACGAATTCGAGTGTGTCGTTGTATTTGAATATCTTTCAAATTATTACTTTTTTTAACTTAATTAGAGTAGCTTTTGGCAATAATCCTCCCAATCCTTTCAATTTTATCAATGGCAATTGTTTTTATGATTTTTCAGTTTCTGACACTTCCTGGGGGCAGGGTTGGCCAGCATATGTTGATGTAGTCAATAATTTAGTAAACGGATCTGTCGGTGCAATTACCCAATACAGTGATTATGTACCGGCAAATACAATTTGGGATCAAACGGTTTGTAATAGTTATTTTTCGCTCCAGAGTAATTGCTCTCTAGAAAGTGCTGAAACATTTGTTAGTAAATTTAGTGCAATGTTTAATAATGATACGGTGGTTAGCACTCTAAAAGACTGTTTTAAGTGGGATACTACGTCTAAAGTTGCTTTGGGAGTTATTGCAGGGATCTGCGGCCTCGCAGTTCTATTTTGTTTAGGGATGTTGGTTAAAGCAGGTATCCGCGAAGGTATCAATTGTTGTAACAGACGAGGCTATGACAATATTGACGAGGAAGCTGGTGGTCTACAGTTAGACTCAAGGAAATAGAACTGTGGCTAGAAGCATTGGTTCCCGCTGCTCTGGAATGAACAGAAAAAAGACAAAGAGAGTTGTATGCTAAGCAAAGAGACAAATAACAGTAATGGTAGTGGGCAAGTTACATTTTTTAAAGCTTATGAACGAAGTAATGTTAGTTGCGGGTCAGTATTTTTTAGTCTCTTTAGACAACTCAGTTATTTTCTATTTCTTGATGTAGTGCTAGGTAATGATCCACCAAATCCTTTTCTATTTACCAATAGCAATTGCTACTTTTCTTTTGATTCTGCTTCCAGTCCTGGTCGCAAAAGTTGGCCAGCTTTTTTAAGTATTGTGAATGGTTTGTTGAATGGCACAGCAGGTGCTATTACCCAAACCAGAAGTTATCTACCAGCTGATAATACAATTTGGAGCAAAACTATTTGTGAAGATGGTTATATGCTTCAAAGCAATTGCAGCCAAAATGGTACTAACACATTTTCAGATAGCTTTATTGCCATGATTAATAATAATACAGCTATCGAAGAGCTAAGAAACTGTGGTTACTGGACGATTGGCAACACTATTGCCACAATTTTTGTTTTCGCCGCGATGTTGGCAATATGGGCCTGGGCAATAATGAAAATCGTTAATATCTGTAATGACACATGCCAAAGCGGCAACTACGATGCAGCAGCTAACAGTGAGCATAATGAAGAGCCTAGGGATGAGAGAGGAATCTCGCTCATATCTTGAAGATCACAGGCCTAAGCGCTGATTATCCGGCCCTCCCTCACGTATAGGTTCATAATTTTTGCGATGGCAGATATTGCAAGCAGCATTGACTAAGTAATGTAGAAAGATCGAAAGTAACGCTACGATGACAATTACTGCCAAAACAAGACCAATCCGTTTCAAAGAAAAATCCCAGCACTGAGTTGCCGCTTCATAAAACGTATCATTCTTAATCATGTTTTTAAAATCACTTAAAAAAAGTTCTGTCATATTTTTGGTGTTATTGCTATCCAGTTGCAAAGTATTATCGCAGGTTTCACCTGTCCAAATATTATGCGTTGAGATATTAGTTTGTTGCAGTGGCACTATATCGCCTAGCGTTCCGTTCAAAATACTATTAGCAATACTTTGGAAAGCTTGCCAGGTGTGCAAATTAGTATCATTTGAACTTACAGGTAAGTCAGATTTGAAAATATAAAAGCTGCTGTTTTGAGAAAATGCAAAAGGCGTTGCTAAAACGTTTGCACAGGTCAAGTCAATAAGCGCAAAGTAACTTAACCTACTCACTAGATCTAACATGACGGAGATACTAATTTGAGTATTTTCTCGAGGGTGATAAAAAATGGACCATGGTTTTTGAGAAAACATAGTAAAATTCCTTGTCATTTGATAAACTTTTTTTACTCCATTTGCTGTTAGTGCAGTGTAGCAAAAATAAAATTAAAAGAATTAGGAGACTTTATGCAAGAGCAATTTGTAGGCAGAAATCATTACAGCGGGAGTTTTTTTAGCCTACTTGAAGACGCTCCGCGGTATTCCTTTGCTCTAGGACTCAATCTAGTACAATGGTTTGTTCTTTTTGCGTTATTTGATCCAATAAGAGGATTAAACGCACCTAATCCATTCACGTTTATTCAAAACTGCACATTGTTCTCTTTGAGAACAATCCCACAAGTTAGTGCTAGCGATGACTATAAAGGCTGGCCTGCCTATCAAAGCCTCGTTGATGGAATCGTTAGTGAGAATCTTGGTTCAATTACCCAATCCCCAGGGAGTTACTACTTCCCCGTTGATGCTTGGTCAGCTAAGGCATGCGATCTGGAAATTATGCTTGAGGCTAATAATACTGACAATAGTGCCTTTATGTTCGACTTTACGAATATGGTTTTCAACGATACTAAATTTGTAGAGGCAACATCACTGCCATCCGAGGAATGCAAGCATCTTAGCCAAAGTGATCTGATCATTTTTACAGCGCTTTGGATTTTGGGTTTAGTGATTGTCTTAACAATAGTCAAAGCAACCTGTGATGAGATTTGCAAGTGTTGCCGGCGTAATGGTTATGAGAATCTTGATAACAGACAAAGAAATCGTGGTTCTCGCCTGGAGCTAGCTGTCGAAGAAAATGAGAGTGATGGAGAGGAAGCACGAGCAGGGCGTCCAAGAGCGAATAGCGCCTGAAGTAATCCGGGGCACGCGAAGTCTATCATTCTCGCGCTGTCATTGCCGCGAAGGCGGGAATCCATTGTAGGT
>DJAM01000089.1:0-7825 GCA_002429595.1 Coxiellaceae bacterium UBA6002 | reverse complement strand
TGGATTCCCGCCTTCGCGGGAATGACAAGTTGTTTTAAAGTTGAGCAAATAGGTGAGTATCTTCCTTAGCAACTTGCACCGCTTGATCCCTTTCTTGGTTCAATCTTCTCTGCTCTAACCAAGCGCTGCATTGTTTTCTTGCGTAGTTCAAACCCAAGCCTAAAGCACAAGCGCTGCCAACGGCTGCGAATACCAAAGCGACAGTGATCCAGGTTCTAGCAACGCCGTCGTCGTAGTCATTAGCTAATTTCGCGATTAAGTCTTTAGCGCAGGCCTCGAAGTCTAGTTGCGGTGATTGGCTATAGCCGCGTGATAGGATGATTTGTTCAATGGTACCTATTGGATCTGGGTAAAATCCAGTTGTACAACTGGTCACATTGCCACAAGCTCCATCTGGTATCAACTTACCGAGTTCAGAGAAGATCCACTTGGTTTGTACGTCGATACTACACTGACCCCCATAACCCCCATTGACTTCCATCACGCCTTGTTCATTGAACCAGTAGCAGGTATTTGCAATTGAAGTGACAAATCCAAAACCGACGCAGTCTACTAAAGTCTGAGCCGAAGTAGGTAAAATTTGGCTAAGTGTCGTGAAATACCCCAAACTAGCTGCTAGGAAGCCCTTGCCAACGCTTAAATATGAAAGGAGGCTTTGTTTGGGTTCCTTATGAGTGGGATTTGGTTCAGGCTCTTGGGTTTTAGGGGCTGGTGTGACTACCTGAGCAGGCTGTTGAGTATGATGTTTGTGTCTTCTACGACGTGTCATTTTTAGGTCCTCGGGGGATTTAAAAATTGGCATTATAGTCAGGTAATATTAAATTAATATTAACGGTAATTTTTTAAAAAATTCAATACCACCCCATACAACTTTTCGGATGCTAAATGGTTATGTATGGCATGCTGATCGTTTAGTTCAAACTTAAATTTTGGTGGGTTTGCGGCATTAAATAGTTGGTCACTATCTTTTGCTGGAACAATTAAGTCACTGACGGCGTAAATCATTAACAGGGGAGAGTGCACACGAGAGATTTTACTAAATGAATCGAACTGATCTTTTAGTAATAGTTTTACTGGTAAATAAGGATAATGATATCTGCCCATATTTAGAATTGAAGTATAGGGAGATTGTAAAATTATGGCCGCCACCGGGTATTCTGTGGCGAGTTGCACAGCTACACCTGTCCCTAATGATTCTCCGAATAAAACGATGCAAGAATTTCGTATACCTTGAGCATGTAAAAATTGGATGGCAGCTCTTCCGTCCTTGTAAAGTCCCTGCTCGTTGGAAATTCCTGGATTTTGAGCATAGCCACGATATTCGACTAAGAGAATTCCATAACCCTGTTTTAGGTAAGGAACAACATTCGGCACACGATCACCAATGTTTCCTTTATTGCCATGAAAGTAGACGATAGTCGGGTAGTTTTTCTGAGCAGGCGCGTACCATGCTTGTAACATTAACTGGTCACTTGTTTGCAACGCGACGCTTTTAAAGTAGGGAGGAGCTGCAAATGTTGGTATTTTAATTGCTTTATTATCAGGAAAGTAAATTAAATGACTTTGGTAAAAATAAATAAAAACGAAGCAAAAAATTACCACAACTAATGTTTCTAAAAGATATTTGAGAGTTGTTAGCAAAAATCTCATCGTAGTATCCGTAGCTAAAAAAAATTCAAATTTTTATTTGAAATTTCTTTTTTTTAAATTAATATTCTACCTCCAATTCTTAATATCAGTTAGTTCTATATATCAAGGGAGTGAATCCATGACTGGATTAAAAAAATTACATTTGTTGTTAGTTCCTGTTCTTCTTGCCTCAGCTGTTGCCAGCGCTTCTACAATTTCTGATCAAGCTCGTCGTCATGGTGGCGCGTACTTTCAGGTGGAAGCATTTGATGCTAGAGTGGGTGATACTCTTCTTTCCTCTCTTCCATTTGCACATACGTTAGATATCACTGGTGTTTTACCCTCTACTGTTTTAAGTGATTTTCATTATTTTAAAAATGATAATGATTGGGGTTGGCATCTTGCGGCTGGTTATGATTATCCAAGCTGCACTTGCTGCAACTATGGTTTTTCGTTGGAATTCACCTGGTTTCGGTCTGACGACGATAAACACTTAGCAGGTTTTATTAATGAGGATGGCGAACCAGTCCTTGTTCCGGTAACATCTTTCTTTGGTTTCGGCGCAACCGATGTCAATGCTAGCTTTGATACTCGTTATCATGCCATTGATTTATTAGGCCATCAGAATAGAACATTCTGTAATTGTGTAGATGTACAATTCTTTGCTGGTGCTCGTTACGTTAATTTCAAAGAAAACTATGATACTCACTTCTTCACACCTGATGATTTAGCTGATGATGTTTTAGCAGCTGGCAGCACAGTTAGTGATTACTTCGCCCACCATCGCGCTAAGTTTGATGGTTTAGGACCACGTGTAGGCTTCAACGTTGATTACAACGTATACTGTGGTTTTGGCTTATTCACTGAGCTAGCTGGTAATCTTGTATTCGGTCGTTCAGACAGTGACTGGCATGATGCTATAGAAACTACTGATTTAGTCGACGGTGTAGCTACATTAATCAGCACAGGTGAGAACTTCAACAAGAGCCATAAAAACGGGTTTGCTGTGCCAGGCTTGTCTGGAAAGGTTGCCTTAACCTATCGCACAGCTTTTTGTAACTGCAGTTCACTTAGCGTAGAGCTAGGTTATAGAGGTGATAAGTACTTCGGTATTGCAAACCATTCTTCTCTAGTGCGGTTCGGAGCAGTTGCTGCTAACTACATTAAAGACGGTAACTATCATGACTTCGATGTTTCCGGTCCTTATGTAGCTGTTACTTACCACATGTAATCTGCTATAAAATCCGGGAATTAACAATTCCCGGATTTTTCTTTTATAAAACTTCTTCCAGTTCTCTTATTTCTGATGCTGATAAAATATCATTATTTTTATGGATATCGTTCCAGACATCTTGAAATTTTTCATCCTTGTGAAATTGTGAGCTGTCATGAATATCCAGGATTAACAATGATTTGTCCTGAAAATTCAAAACTTGCGCTAAATGCTTGAGCATTCCAATCATGTCATCTGCAGACATATGGTCATAAGTGTTAAACGTCACTTTTTCTCTTAAGTTTCTAACGCCATGTAAAGCTCGCATTTTTGTCATCACCACTAACTCCTCGTGGGCCATGTGGAACTGATAGTCCGAGTAAAAACTTAAAAAATCAGAATTAAATTTATATCCTGATTCGATAGTTTGTTGATGATCAGGTGAACTAATCATCAAAGTTAATTGTGTTTGAAGCCCAGCTAATTTTTGATCTAAAGTTTGATGATCATTTGCTACTTTTTCTAATAAGTTAGTTCCTTCAAGAAGAGGGTGGTAGGCTTCATCTTCATGATTAGCATGCGCTGCTAATAATTCTTTTATGTTGTTAAATCGGTCATTAAGTTCCAATATGGAGTGAAAATTTGCGAAGTTGGTTTTTCCAGCTGTAGAGATAAAACTATGCAACTGCTGTCTTAGATATTTATGTGGGGCACGATACCAGTTGTAATCATGATTTAAAAAGGCGCGAAGATTCATGATTGGATTTCTCCTGAAGTGATGTGTTAGAGATTTTTAATGGTTCGCTAGTACAAAAAGCAGAATGATATTCGCTAGAATAATCAAGTAGGCGCTCAACCAAGCAACCTTTCTCATGATAGCACCGTTGACCAGAGAACCCATATGCGTTTTATCTGAAGTTAAAATGATCAGTGGTAGCATAGCAAAGGGCAGCTGTAGACTTAAAAATACTTGCGAGGCGACCATGAGCTTGGTGACATATTGCTCTCCAAAGTAAATGATGATTAACACCGCAGGCACAAGTGCCATGCTCCTCGTCACAATACGTCTTACCCAAGGTTTGATTCGCATGTTTAGGAAACCCGACATGACCATTTCACCGGCTAGTGTCCCAGTAATGGTGGCGCTTTTGCCTGAAGCAAATAAAGCAATAGCGAAAATCATTGCGGCAACATTGCCTAAGAATGGTCCCAGCAGACGATGTGCCTCTCCAATTTCAGAAACACTGTATTGCCCCTGTTGATTAAACACAGTGCCAGCTAAGATAACTAAGGCTGAATTTAATAAGATGGCTCCAGTTAAGGAAATAATGGTTGTCAACTTTGCATAGCTGATTATTTTGTCTTTATTCAACAAAGGCAGCTGCTTCAAAATGAGTCCAGAGTGTAAATAAAGGTTATGCGGCATGACAGTGGCCCCTATCACTCCTATCGTAATAAAAAGTAATTCTGGATCAATAATCAAGCGCGCTGTCGGTAGGTAGCCTTTGAAAATTTCACTAAAGGCTGGTTTTGCTAAGAGTAACTCATAGATAAAACTAGTGGCGATGACAAATAAGAGCCCTAAGATGATCTTCTCAACGAAGCACGACCCCTTACGATCGATAGCCAATAAAAAAAAGACATCAATAGCAGTTAATAAAATGCCGACAGCCAAGGGTATGCCAAACAATAGTTTTAAAGCAATGGCAGCACCCAATACCTCTGCTAAATCTGTAGCGATGATCGCCATTTCTGCCGCGAGCCAAGCTGGAATAGCGAGTTTTGGCCACATCTGGCCAGATAATTGTGCTAGATCTTTGCCAGTAGCTATTCCTAAACGAGCACTCATTAGCTGTAGCAAGATTGCCACCATCCCTGATAACAAAACCACTGATAAAAGCGCATAGCCTGCTCGAGAACCACCTGCAATATCGGTCGCCCAATTTCCTGGATCAACATAACCGATCGCGGTCAAAGCGGCAGGGCCGACATATAGCAACCAGGGCTGAAACGATCGGAATGCAAACCGACTAGATCCTGCTATTTGCTGATTTTCTTCCATCTCTTGGTCTCGCTAATAGATCAGCAGTAATGTCTAAGCCAATCTAATGATTATAGTGTAGACCATTAGGCATAGTTTGGTTCATTGTCTTTCCCGCCTGCGCGGGAATGACATATTACGCTGGAATGACATATTACGCGAAAATGACATATTGCGCGGGAATGACATATTAAACCGGCACAATAACCAAAGGTTCTGATGGCTTTTTAAAATCAGCAAAGTAATTTGAAGGCAAATCAAAGATTGAGCCCAATAATTCATTGCTGTAGGAACCTATTACTTCGCCGATGCCGATGTAATCGGGTAGGGCATTGTTAAAGAAGGCCACGATTTCTACGTCGTCATTGCCAATATTTTCGATATTGTGAAAGTGAGAAGCGGGTGCGAAAGCGCCTTGTCCGCCTTTTACCTCTAGTTTGTTGACACTACCGTCAGGTGATAGCACGGTAATCTTAGTTGTGCCACGTATCACAAACACTAACTCGCCTGCATTGGTATGCCAGTGTGGTTCAACAAACCCTTTTGGATTTAAACCAAAACCTAGTAGACCCAGCCCATCTAATACGGGTAAATTTGTTTTAGTACCTATCTGTAAATAGCCGCCTTTGGTTTGTATAACACGGGAGCTTTTTCCAATATTAAACTTGAAGCGACTTGAGATGAAACCAGGGTTTTTTGCCGAGATAAGTGTTTTTATATGCTGGCTGTTGGAAGCTTTTTTTAGCCCATCAATAAATCCTTTTTTAGAATCAAAAGTCGCCGCAAATACTTCACCAGATAATGATTTAATGGCACTTGATAGGAACAAAGATTCGGGTGAAGTGTTGTTTAATGCGAATGCGATCTGACATTCGTTCTCGCCAAAATTTTCTATATGGTGGATGTAGCCTTGTGGTACAAAAAAGACGTCGCCTTTTTCTATATTAAATACGTCAACGCCGTCAGGACTTCGAATTGAAACCACAGCTCTGCCTTGTAAACAGTAACCAATTTTGTTGGCATTAGGATGCCAAGTAGGTTCCAAGGATCCGTATTTTTGTAGGTTTAACATTTCAAAAGAAATATTAACTAGCCCACCCATTTCATTTGACGTGACGCAAATGATATTACCGCCTGAAGATTTTTCTTGTGGCTGTAGGGAGCTTAAATCAAAGTAGAGTTTATTTTTATCGCTCATTATACCCTCCCAATTAACTATGTATCATTTGAATTATAGTCTTTGAAAGGGGTGATTTTTGTCTTTTAGCTGTAGAGTAATTCAAAAGCAAGATAGATTGCTACTGCCCACATAATAATGGCTGAAAGTTGATTTATTTTTAAAATTGCTTTTCCTGTTGTATCAAGGCGCTTCAGATAATGACCTGCTGCAGATAATGAAAAAAACCAAATATAAGATACAACGATACAGGCAAAGGTAAACACCAATTTATCTCGACCTATAAACTGTAAAGAATTAGTGCCAATGACTGCCGTGGTATCTAACAACGCATGCGGGTTTAAGATAGACACAGATGCAGCAAATAACATCTGACGCTTAGCATTGCAAGGCTCTTGATTTTCGCTTCGAGCTATATTTTTTGTCCGCCACGTTATCCAACCCATATAAGTTAAGAAAACTAGGCCAATAGTCAGAATAACGTTTTTTAGCCAAGGCACAGTCAAAACTGTCACTGAAACACCAAAGATAGCTAATAAGATTAAAATGGTATCGCAAATAGCGGCGGTAAGTATCGCAGGCCAAGCATTTAAAAAATGATGCTGCTTTGCACCTTGATTGAAAATATAAGTATTTTGTACACCAAGTGGCATGATGAGGCCAAATGAAAGAACTATACCGTAAAAAAATGCTTGAAACATGCCTATAACCCCAAATAAAAAAAATTTTAAACTTTTTCTGATATAAGTATAATTAATATTATTAATATTAAATTAGATATACTAATAGGTAAGAAAATGTTCGATTATCGCTCAATTGCCGCTCTATCAGCAGTGCTTGAAACCCAAAGATTTGAGCTAGCCGCAAAAAAATTATTTGTCACGCAATCAGCAGTATCACAAAGAATACGATCCCTAGAAAATTATTACGGCAAACCCGTCCTTATTCGAGAGCAACCTTATCGCCCAACTGAGTTGGGCAAATTATTATTAGGACACTACCAAAGATTGCTAATGTTAGAAGCTGATTTTCAAGCTGGATTGACCGGAGAGACATCATCGCTTCGAATTCCGATAGCAATTAGCCGCGATAGTTTAGAAACGTGGTTTAAATCAGTGATGGAACATTTGAATAAACTTATGCCAATGTATTTAGATATCATTGCAGACGATCAGGACGTGACCTTAGAGTATTTAAAAAAAGGCTTAGTAGCTGCTTGCGCCGCCACCACGGGTAAACCAATAACGGGCTGTAGCTCAACATTTTTAGGATACTTCGATTATGTTTGCGTTGCATCCCCATCATTTGTAAAAAAATATTTTAAGACTAAAGATGCTCTAAAAACTCAACTATTAGATGCACCCGCCATTATTTTTGACAACAAAGATAAACTCCACGCCAAGTACTTAAAGAAATATTTCGGCATAACCGACGCGATCGTTAATTATCATACAGTCCCCTCTGTCGCAGGTTTTCGTCAGTTTACGCTCCAAGGGTTCGCCTACGGACTCATTCCAAAAATAGATATTCTTAAAGAACTCAATCAAAAAAAGTTAATCAATATCTTTCCAGACAAAGTTTGGGCAATGCCAGTTTACTGGCATCAATGGTCCGGCGAAAATACACATTTTGAGGCGTTTAGTGATTTGGTATTGGGGATTGCTAGGAAGATTTTGCGTCAAAAATTTTAAATTTTGTCATTCCCGCGCGTAACTGTCATCCCGCGCAGGCGGGAACCCATTTTTCAGAGTACACCGAGAAATGG
>DJAM01000093.1 GCA_002429595.1 Coxiellaceae bacterium UBA6002 | reverse complement strand
GCACCTGGGATGGGTTCCCGCTTTCGCGGGAATGACACACCTGTGGACGAGCGACACCTATGATAGACTTAACCTTAATTACTTGTTAGCATTATTGTCTCTTGCAAAGATGGTGCTATTGATGAGTAATTTAAAGAAAGCCTCGTTATTAACGTTATTATTGGGTGCCAGTTTTTACTGGGTTTCATTTATCTTTTTAGATAAACCTATCGCCAGCTACTTACACTACCTTACCCATACCGCTCTTGCTTATCAGATTTTTCAAGGCATTACCGTGCTAGGCGGCGCTAATCTTTGCTTTGCGTTTACCTGCGTCAGCTTTATTTTTGCGATCTTTGTTTTATTTCGACAGCCGCAGAATAGGCTTGCTAACCACCTATTGTTTATGGCCTTAGCTATGGTTGCTGCCATCTTTTTTGAGACGACGCTCAAATACCTCTTAGGTCGTTATCGACCCGAATTACTTTTTCAGCAAGGTCTCTATGGCTTTCACTTCTTAAGCCATCAATACTTATTTAATTCAACACCTTCTGGTCATGCCACCCGAGTCTTCGTGTTGGTCACTGGCTTGTCACTTTGGTGGAAGCGTTTAACACCCTTGTTCATACTATTCGGTCTTTTAGTATGCTTTAGTCGATTACTACTTGAATTTCATTTTTTAAGCGACGTAGTATTTGGTGCTTTATTAGGGACTTTATCGACCTTATGGATTTCTAAAATTTACTATTCTTTAACGTTATCTTCCTCATCCACTTATCTAAATACGGCGAGATAAGCGATGAAAATTACCCACAACAAAGTCATTCTAGTGCGCCTCGTGGTGAAAACCACGACGAGGTGGGGGCTTATGTTGTAAAACCACCTTTCTAGAAAGCCCCGCACCTCGCAAGAGCTGCGGGGCTTTTTTTTGGCGAGAAAATTGTAAGAGGTACATATGACCATTATTGCAAAAAGAACTACGCTCTATCCTTGGCTGATCTGGTCGCTAGCAGCAATCTTCTTTTTCTATAAATACTTATTGCAAGTCTCCCCCAGCGTAATGAGCGAAGAACTTATGCGTAGCTTTCATGCTAGCGGCGCTCAACTTGGCAACCTTGCCGCCTGTTTTTTTTATTCCTATTTAATTATGCAGATACCCGTTGGCATCTTATTAGATCGCTATAATCCTCGTTACATTACGACACTGGCTATTTTGGTAAGTGCACTGGGTGTTTTAGTATTTTCATACAGTCAAACCTTACTCATGAGCTACGCTGCACGCGCTCTCATTGGTTTTGGCGCTGCCTTTGCTGCAGTTTCTTGCTTTAAAATCATTGCTTTGTGGTTCCCAGCTAAGCGCTTTGCCCTACTTGCAGGCTTGAGTATGACTAGCGCCATGTGCGGCGCAATTGGTGGACAATTACCCCTATCGCTACTAATCCATTCTTTTCATTGGCAAGAAGCTATGCGTTATTTGGCTTTGCCAGGATTTCTGTTGGCAATCTTGTTTTTCACGCTTGCAAAAAATAATGTGAACTCAAACCAGCAGACCTTATCGAACTTCAATCTCAAAGCACAACTGGCAACAATTCTCAAAAGTAAACAGTCTTGGTTATTATCGTTTTATAGTGGACTTGCCTTCGCGCCAGTTTCGGTGTTTGGTGGTCTATGGGGAGTTTCTTTTCTCAAAACTGCTTACAGCTTAAACGCCAGTACAGCTGCGTCAGTTGTCTCTTGTATTTTTATAGGCTTTGCGATTGGCTGTCCCATTTCCGGCTGGTTATCAGATTATTTAGGCCGTCGTAAATTACTCATGTCCATCGGAACGATAGTAGCAATAGTGACGCTTGGACTCGTTATTTATTTACCAACAGCTACCGCAACTTTTTTAGGGGTTTTATTATTCTTTTTTGGCCTAGGTGCTAGCTGTTTCTTTCTGTGCTTCTCGATGATCCGAGAAACAATGCCATTAGCTATCGCTGCAACCGTACTCGGTTTTATGAATACCTTCGATTCAATTTGCGAAGCTTTATCGGAACCTTTTATCGGCAAGATGTTGGACTTAGGTTGGAAGGGCGACATGCTGCAAGGCGCAAGGATATTTACGCTAGCTGATTATCGTTCCTCTTTAAGTCTGTTAATAATTTACTTAGGGATTGCCTTAATATTTTTAGCGTTTACTAAAGAAACCTATTGTCGACAGTTAGGATAAAAATATTAGGCTTTTTTAGCTTTGGATTTGGTGGTTTTCCTTTTGCGACTACTAGCTGCTTTCTTAGGCTCATTCTTTTTGAGACTCTTTTTTAGTAGTTCCATAAAATCGATCACTTCCCCACCCTTAGCTTTTTCTTCTTCATGCTTAGCTGGTAGCGGTATTTTGCCTAATTTAGCTTTCTTCTCGATATATTTCATAATCGTATCATGATAGGTGTCAGTATATTTTTTCGGATTCCACTTCACAGACATTGAATCAACTAATTGTTCACCCATCTCAAGTTCTTTATGAGTGATCTTGTAGTCCTTAATAGATCCCTTAGGAATATCGAATTCAGAAGCACTTTTCAATTCATCACCAAAACGCATTAAGTTAAGCATCAACACATCATTGGCTGTGAGCACCGCAGCTAAATACTGTTTGGTTCGGATAACCACTTTGCCAATCGCTACCTTTTGGGTTTTTTCAAGGACTTCACGCAATAACACATAGCCTTTTTTTCCTTGTTTAGTTGGTACTAAAAAATACGGCTTTTCAAAGTAAGCGATATCGATTTCAGAGCGATCAACAAAATCTTCAATTTCAAAGGTCTGAGTATTTTCCACCGCAGCACGCTTCAATTCTTCTTCAGAGACAACAATGTAACCTTTCTTTTTAATCTCGTAAGCTTTTACCACGTCGTCCCAAGGTACTTCTTTTCCCGTTTCCTCATTAACACGCTCATATCTGATCTTCGCCTTGTTCCTTTTATCCAATAGCTTAAACGACAGATCTTTGCGTTTCTCAGCAGCAAATAGTTCAATGGGAATATTGATAAGACCGAATGAGATTTGACCTTTCCATATAGGACGCATGACGGTTCCCCTTATGGTTTTACTCTAATTATAGCTTTCCTGTCATTCCCGCGCTGGAGAGAATCCATTCACTGTCCGGCTAGAGTTCTGTCCCCTAAATTCCCATCGTCATAAATCAAACCATTACCCCTAAGACTTTACCTATAGCGGCACTGACAATCATCGCTAATGTTCCCCAAATGACCACGCGAGTTGTGCCAACCTTCATCTTTGAGCCACCTATTTTGGCTGCAAAGCCACCTAATAAGCCTAAAAAGAATATGGAGAAAATTAGAATAAAAATGACTAGATATTTTTTAGGAGCAATTATGATCGTTAATATTGGTAAAATCGATCCCACCGTAAAGCTAACTGCAGATGAAAATGCGGCCTGTAATGGTCGAGCGCTGAGTGTTTCGGTAATGCCTAACTCATCTCTAGCATGAGCACCTAATGCATCTTTTGCCATTAACTGTATCGCGACTTCGTGGGCGAGATTAGGTTCAAGACCTCGATTGACATAAATAGATTTTAATTCTTCAATTTCTGAAGGTAGGAAATTTTTTAGTTCGTACTCTTCTCGCGCTAACTCTGCTTTTTCAGTATCTGCTTGCGAACTAACTGAAATATATTCTCCAGCTGCCATGGACATCGCTCCCGCTATCCAACCGGCAATGCCCGCAATGAAAATACTGCTATAAGGAGTATTGGCGGCTGCAATGCCCGTTAATAAGCTCGAGATTGAAATAATGCCATCATTGGCACCCAAGACAGCAGCTCGCAGCCATCCTACGCGCTTAATTCGGTGTTGCTCTTGAAATTGATGGGGGTACATAAATGTTCCTTCCTAGATCATTAGGTTATAAGAGATGTCCTGTTGAGCAGTCTAATAGAAACGCTATTTTTTTCTAGTCCTATTCTATTAATTGTGTGGCAAATGACTCATTTTCTTGTGTTATAAAATCGATTCTTTTTTCGTTGTCTCTGCTTAATTTTAATGGAGCATCTACAAAAGCTTGCATGATGATTGAAGATGAGAATAGAAGCTTTTCTTTCTCATGCGCCACCTTCTTAAAGTTATTTCCCAGTTTCAACACCTAGGATTTTACCTTAAGACTTGGTGGTGCACTTCCTTTTTGAATTCGCCTTCAGAGGTGTCCAAAGATTTAAGCCTGCAAATTAATAAAACCTTAATCAAAATGCGGTATCTTAACAATAAACTATTTCAAGAGGTAAATTCATTGATTAGTGAGATTGAATTCGAAAACCTGTTTCAAAAAATGTTATTAAATAATGTTGAAGGTATTTCTGCATATAAAGAATATTGCCTGAAACGTTGGCAAGCTGGCCGGGACCAAGCGAACCAAGACAATCGTTTCTTGAATTATCTCAGCACGCAGTCAACGCTGGCCCAATGTTCCCTCGAGGTTTTATGCTTAGCAGCATCTATCTATTGTCAGGATGATGGTTATGCCAAACCAGCTAACTTTGTTAAGTTGCTTGAAGAAGCAGCTAGCCTGCCTTTACCTGCAGCACATTGTGCTTATTTAAATTTATCGAGTAAATTTACACAAGAAAATACGCTCAAAAATATTAAAGATCAGTCGCAAATACTAGCGGCTCAACATAATAGTATGGCCCAGTACAACCTAGGACTTATCTATCAAATAGTTGTAGGACTTACAGCAGAAGAGATGCGCCAAAAAGAGGCCATTGCCGTTGAGTGGTTTCGTAAAGCTGCCGCACAAGGAAATGTTGCAGCACAATGTAGCTTAGGGGTGATGTTTTCAGAGGGTTACGGGATCTCACCGGAAGAGATGGCCCAAAAAGATGCTATTACCTTTGAATGGTATCGTCAGGCTGCTGCACAAGGACATGCTGGTGCACAACACTGCTTAGGATGTCTGTATGAAGCGGGTCGCGGGATCCCAGCGAAAGAGATTCCTCAAAAAGATCGCCTCGCCGTTGAGTGGTTTCGTAGAGCGGCTTTACAAGGACATGCTGAAGCACAATACGACTTAGGACGGATGTATGAAGCGGGTCGCGGGATTTTAGAACATGAAAAACCCGATAAAGCAGTCCTAGCCTATTTTTGGCGCAGCAAAAGTGCATCGAGTTTTGTTTTCTTAAAAGAGATTTTAAAAAACCATAAAACGATAACTCCTTACCAATTGCAAAAAGCAACAATGATGTTAACCAGAGGTTTAGACTACCCTCAAGTAACTTATTTATTCCAAAAGGGTGTATTTCAAAGTTTCTTGTTATTAGCACTGGTCATAAAAAATAAGAATAGTCCATCAGTTAATCCAGGGCCTCTACAACGATTGCCAAGTGATTTATTATTTAAAATAGCGCAGCAGTTTGCTCCTATCTCTGCAGAGGAAATTCGAGATATCTATCGTAAACTTATCCCGACGTTATCAAAGGAGCTTGATTTTAAAGCTAAAGCTAAAGATTTAGCAGCAAATAACCCCAGATTATTTTTCAAGAGTGAGTCAGTTGCTGCAAGCGTAGAATCGGGAGCGCCATTACCATTGCAGGAAGTCGAGCAATATGCCAAAGAAAATCCTGAGAGTTTGGAAGCGCACGTTTATAATCAGCTCAAGAATTAAAAAAACCCTCTCTTAAAATAAAAAAAATGGTCGGTGGCGGCGAAGTCTGAAATTGCATCGCTTTACCTCTGAAACGACATTAAATGAAATTTGTAAACGTTACAGCGGAGCATGAATTTCGGTTTAAAGAAACGCATATCACTGATTAGAATTGCATGATAATGATATTGCTGATCTTTCATGAGGCTGGTAGATAAAAAATAATGTCGCGTCAACAGACATACCCCACTTGGGCACGACCAAAATTACCTTGGACATAATCCTTGTGCTAACGTTCCACACATAAAGCCGACGTCCCGCGA
>DJAM01000092.1 GCA_002429595.1 Coxiellaceae bacterium UBA6002 | reverse complement strand
CCTTCGCGGGAATGACAAAGAATATCGCGTGAATGACAAAGAATATCAGCAATGACAAACAGTAGTGGCAATGACAAACAATAGGGAATGACAAGGATTAGTGGAATGACAAGAGGAGAAGACGCCCCTTCCTGTGAGAGGAAGGGGGCAATGATTTATGAAAAAAACTAAAGAGCGAAGCAGACGCTGATATAAGGACCTTCGAAGCTGGTATCGAAGATCTGGCGGGTAGAAAAAGTAGTTTCTACGGCACTCAACCTATCTTGAGCATTGAAGTAGTGACTAGCAAGATAACCAACTTCCGCTCGGTACTTACCATTACCACAGACAAAGTTACCGGTGAATGTCAGGCCCAATTTTAAGTCAATATTAGGTACAACTCGAATGTCGTCGTGTTGATTAAAGCTTCTCGTTAGTGTACGTGTTTCCGGATCGATTATTGGTAAAGTTACCGTAAAATCATTTAATGCAATTGGGGTAGCCGAAGCGATGACAACACCTTCAACCACAGGCCCAGTTGCATCTATAGTTGCCACTCCATCAATATCCAAATTAATAATTTCGGCACTTGAATCTATTACGAAACGTTCGTTCAAATTATTTCGTACATTACCTACTAGTAAACTGGAAGAAAGCTCGCCGACAATGCCAATACCATTTGCAAATTGGTAAGTGCCACCACATCCTACACGTGGCCCTACCCCTTGGAATCTACTGTGTTGGTCGATTATTTGTCTAAAGTTCGAAGCGATATCAATATTTAAATTTGCGGTTACTGTAGCTGCAAAAGTAGTCACAGCTGGAACTGTCGTAGTCACTCCGCCCGACGCAATACTAAACTCACCTCCGTCTAAAACACCTGTGATATCAGCGGTCGCAGTTGCCGGAAACAGGGTGTGATTGTTGGAAGTATAAGTCACATCCAGTTTGTGATCGATGTGCGCATAACGTAAACCAGCAAGCCAATTGAAATCGCCGCGGCAACCGACAGTGATGTGCTGTCTTACATCCAAATCAAAAGCATGATGATCAAGACGAGCAGTAGCACTTGCTAGAGTTGGTTCGGCAAAAATTACAGGGAAATCAGTTGCAGGAAATAAAACCAAGGGTACGTCTAAGGTAATGGTTTGCGCTGGAACCTCCAGAACTACTGTTTGTGAAGTAGTTGTCCCAGCTCCAATGCTTATAGTAGGAAAGTTAATCGCATCAAGTCTAATAACACCAAAGGCAAAATCTGGCAAGAAATCAAAAAAAGAGGACAATGTGGGTTCAATAAACTCACCAAAAGGAGTAGCAACGAAGTCGCGTTGATGATGATTATAATTAGTGTAGGTTAAGTTGACTTCAGTCGCTGAGCATGGGAACAGATAGCCAACGTTCGCTTTGAATCCCCAATCATAACGATGCTCAAGATTCACAAAATGATTATTGCCGCGACCTAGTGCAAAGGCATCGCCTTCAAATATTTGCGCATAATCAGTTTGCCCTACGTTTGGCCTCCAATATAGACCGGTAACCCCAAACAGGAAACTTCCACAATAGCTCGGCGCAGTAACTTTGCATGGAGTAGGCAATGATGCAAAGGCAGTTCCTGCGGCAAAAAGCGAAAAGAAGAGCGCGAGCTTTTTCATCATCGTGTCCTTGATGTGTAGTTAATCTCTAAAATTTGGGGCGTATCGTATTCTTTTTTTCTAATTAAGCAATTCAAATTAGCCTGGACTTCCACCTGGTCCCGGTGCTTGGCACAATTCCACTATGGTGCGGCCGCCGCCTTGTGGAGGTGGACTGTAGTCACGTTGTCTTTCTGGCTGTAAAGCTGGTAAAGGACTGTATACGTGAGCCGCTGGGGCTTCATCTTTTTCGGTCAGGCGTCGTGGTGGACTATAAACTGTGCGACTTGTAGGGGCTGGACTATATGGCTGAGTTTGGGGAAGTGGACTATAAGTTGGGTGCGCAGCTGGCTCGTCTCTCCTTGGAGGTGAACCTGGCATTACAGCTGGCTCTTGAATCGCTCGCATTGCCCCAGCATAACTTCCAGCTGCAGGCGCAGAATTAACAAAAGCACCAGCAATATGATTTGTTGTTGTACCGAATAACCATCGTGTAACCATCCAAGGTAACCATGATAGAAATGGTTTTATGGTCATCATAAGAGCATTTCTGTTGCTGTATTTTAATTGATCCAGACGATTTTGTTGTACATAACTTTCCTTGACGACAGCAGGAACGTTATTCAGATCAAGAATTGGTCTAACTCTGTTATTCGCAGTAGCTTTGGATAAATGATCCAAATAGCCCTTAGCGAACTCTTCCTTTTCTAAAAGTCTTGATAGTCTTTCTTTAATGGCAGAATCGGGATTGATAGCTATCTTTCTCTCGCTATCCGATTCAGTGTCTAGCGGATGAGATTCATCTGGGTCAATTGAGCCATATTCGATTAGTAGCTGAGGAAACTCAGCCGCTAAAAAATCTACGTAATCTGGTCTTCTTGGGTTCGCACTTAAAGGAAAGTATTTTATAAATGAAATTAATTTGCGCTTGGTGTCTTCATCTAATTTTGAGACAATTTTTTTCTTTTCACCTTTCGCCAAAAGTCTGATCAATCCCAAATCAGCTGGATCAATTCCCCAAGCATAACTGCCGTTATACTTACGTCGTAGCTGATCTGTTTCATTCAGCAATTTGATTGAATCACGCTGTACGTTTAAGTTTGGTCCTGCCATGAGTTATCTCCTATTATTGTATTTTTATCTGCTTACCTGATATAGCGCTTGTAATTGATCCTCATCATGATTTTTTCTCTCTCTATAAGATCCACAATATCGATTGAATCGGTCTGTTTTTAATGCACTTGTAAACTCAAAAAACATTAATCCGTGTTTACCAGCATTATGAAACTCGGATTTTGTCTCGCCTTCTCCTTTATAGGGGGTATCTGGCAAATCAAGAATATTTATTTTTGTTTTCACTTTGGCTGCTTGAGCCGCAGCTGGTACTACTTGCTGCGCTGTTTTTCTCGCAGGAACTCCACCTTGAGTTATTTTTGTAATTTTCTCATTTAGAATTTCTAATTTTAGCTCTCTTGCTAATTCAATTAAATTCTTTGCAGGGTTTGCTTTCGCTTCCCAAAGAGCTTTCCAATCCTTACGTGATTCCATAAAAATATAAAAAATACAGCAATTAATATACTCTTTAATGTTAACATTTGCTTTATCTAGTTTAGCTTTCTCTTCTGTATATTGATCTTTGCGGTGAGAGTCTTCATTATTAATTTGCCAACCCATTAATTTCGTGTAATAACGCAACAGTTCAATAACTAACGCCGCTCTTCGTTCACTTAGAGCAAAAGATGCACATTGAACACCATTGAGATAAGGATCTTGCATTTTCAAATTATCGGGGACAGGACAAAGATTGCTTGAGAATTTGCTGACAGGCTTGGAATGAAATGGAATATTCACCATTTCTGCTGTTGATTTAGTTCCTTGATTGCCTTTTTCTACAGTGAACTTACTTAACCGTGCAGCATACTGACCACGGTTATTAGCCGGTATGTTTGATAGCATACTTTGCATTATCGCTACTAATTCTTTGCTTTCATCAGTCTTAAGTTGTACTTCACCTTGTAATGCTTGTAGGCGTTGTTCTGAACTCTCCTTATCAGCTTTCGCCTTCTCTACTTCTTCAGTTTTCTCTGCGACTGTTGCCATCGCTTTCTCGCTATTCAAGGACGACAGATAAACAACATTCTTATTTTCCATTTCAGCGGCTAGTTCAAACATTTTTAGCGCTAATGGATATAAGGTTCCGGTGTCACATAATTGTGTATAAATTGAGCGCAGATGTCTTTGAACATTATTGAATAAGTCGGTACCTTCACTTTCGTAAACAATTCCAGCATCTTTCGCGGTAGCTATTTTTTCGAGATAAGCGATAAAGTGATCCTTATAACGCTCAAGGGATTCCTTTATTTTTCCGAGATAATCGAGAAAATTTTCATTATAACCTTGAAAATAATCCTTAAAATTAGTTCTGGCTTGAGTCTCAATTTGGCGCAATTGAGTCTCTCCTATTTTTGTATTCTCAAGCTGGACTAGCTTTTTTGCACAAAATTCAAAGACCTCTCTTTTTCTCAAAATGGACACTGCTTTACAAGAATCCTTAGCGGTAACAGTTCTTGCAAGATTAGCGATAAAATTTCTCTTATCGCCTTCAAAATACTCTTCAAAATTGATATTGGCTCTAGCTTGAGTCTCAATTTCGCGCAGTTGGCCATCTACTATCTTGGTTTTATCAAGCGAACTTAGACGGGTTACGCAAAATTCGAAGACCGCTTTTTTCTTCAAATAGGTAGTAATGCTATTTTTATATTCTACGAGGTTTGATCTGACTTGATTTTCAGTTAAACGCAGTGCGTCCTTTTCTGTTGTACTCGTGCTGAGCACATTCAGTTTGTCTCGATAATATTCAAAGAGTTCCTTCATTATTCGTGCTTCCTCTATTATTATTCTTATTCTAAGAGTTGATTGCTATGAGGCCCGTAGGGTATGCAAAATTACTGTTAAATTCAAGAGAGTTTTGAAACCTTATGCGTGTGTTGCACATTTATAAAACATATTACCCAATTACTACGGGCGGCTGCGAGCAGGTTATTCGAACGCTGACTAAATATACTACTCAACTTGGCTGTCAGAATACACTTCTGACTTTAGCACCTAGAAGTAATATGGTCCGCGATGATAGCTTAGAGGTGATCTGTTTTCCAACAATTTTTGAGCTTGCTTCTTGTCCGGTAAGTATCAAATTTCTTTGTCATTTTAAGCGCCTGGCAAAGACAGCGGACATCCTACATTTTCATTTTCCTTGGCCTTTTGCTGATGTGGCTTATTTGCTGGCTAATCTGCAAAAACCCACTGTTGTTACCTATCATAGTGATATTGTAAGGCAAAAGCTTTTAAAACTATTCTACCTTCCTGTTATGAATAGATTTTTATCAAAAGCCGATCGAATAGTGTTGACCTCGGATAACTATCTTCAAAGTAGTCAAGATGTCCAACCGTTTCATGAAAAATGTGAGGTAGTACCGCTTGGGATATGCCAGGACGACTACCCTGCTCCTGAGCCAGAACGGATAAATTATTGGAGATCAAAGCTACCTGAGAAATTTATATTATTCATAGGGGTGCTTCGATCTTATAAAGGATTGGATTATCTAATTTCTGCCGTAAAGGACACGAAAATTCCGCTAGTCCTTCTGGGAACCGGTTCGGAGGAAAACAAATTAAAACATCGCGCTAATAATATGAAAAATATACATTTTGTTGGCAGGGTTTCTGATAAGGATAAGATTGCTTTAATTCATCTTAGTAAGGCGATTGTTTTACCCTCCCACCTGCGATCCGAAGCATTTGGAATATGCCTCTTGGAAGGCCTAATTTACGGCAAGCCACTGATTTCCACTGATCTTCAAACTGGCACCAGTTTTGTGAACCAGCATAATGTTACCGGCTTGGTTGTGCCTCCAGCGAATATCATTGCTCTTCGGGAAGCAATTCATGAGCTATCTGAAAATGATGATGTAGCTAACCAACTAGGTGCTAACGGTCGACAACATTATCTTAATAATTTCACTGCAAAAAGGATGGCTGAAAAATATTTTGCTATTTACCAGTCAGCGCTTAGTCTTTAGTAGACAGGCTGCGGTCCACAAGTGCGGCAAGTGGTTGCCCGCTTTAAGCAACGCCCATCATGCGGCAAATCTAGAAACTCTGCATAATCATATGTGGTATAGCCCGGTAGTACTTTATAGATCGTGATGGGGTTGTAGGTGTCTCCATACTTAAAGGGTACATTGTAAAGCTTAACTTCTCCGACATCAGGTAGATCCGAGCTGACACATGGGTATCCTCGGCAACAGCCTACTATCCCGCTTCGAGCCTGAATTGCGCTCATTTGTAAAGTTCCCAGGAAAATCATTATTGGTATTATTATTTTTTTCATGGTTCTAAGTATAGCACGGGTCACCCGCGCAGCTGTCATTCCCGCAAGCTGTCATTCCCGCGAAGG
>DJAM01000042.1 GCA_002429595.1 Coxiellaceae bacterium UBA6002 | reverse complement strand
CCTGCGCGGGAATGACAGCAAAAGCGGGAATGACAGATGCGCTATTTCAAGTAATAAGCGGAGCGTCTTGAACCTGACGCCCTTTAAGCTTACTCATTACCCGCCGACCATAGGTATATCGTGCTAAAATGCCAGTAATTACTTTATTAATTAACGAAGGAGCTGTTGGCATTGGACGAAGAACATCGACAATTAAAACTGCGCGTAATTCTTCACAGTTATTGACCACAGCATGAGGCCAGCTGTCATCAAACATGACCGCCTCTCCTTCCTGCCAAATATATTCCTGTGAATTAACATATATTCGCGGTGGATTTACTTTTGGCACTTGAATGCCAAGGTGAAAACGTAAATATCCCAAGTAAGGACCTTCATGCAAAGGAATAGATTTTCCTGGTTCTAAAATGGAAAAAAATGCTTGGATGACATTGGGGATGGTTTCCAAAATTTTACAAGTTTGAGGACATAATTTGCGGTTAGCTTCAGGTTTATGGCCTAACAAATACAACATAAATACTTTCCAATGATTCGCTGTTGTATTTGAAATTGCAGATTCACCTGGATCAATTTCATGATACAGCGGCATGTTGGGTTGGCTTTTAAAGGCCACCTCAAATTCTTCTTTAATTACAGCAAAATTCTTGGTTAAGTTATTTAATGCTGGATAGGTTTTTTCAATGTCAAAAAAAGTTTCGCGCTGTTGACCGCCAACATGACGCGCATAATATTTATTTAGCATCGCTTTAAAGACATGATAATCCATTCCAACCCCTCTAAGTTTTGACTAAATCAAATACAAGTTCAGCTAAACTGCAATCACGCTCCGTTGCCAACTTGGATGTTACAATTTTTAACTCTTTAGTTTGTTGCTCACGATATTTTTGATCTTCGATTAGTCGTAAGGTTTCTGTTTTAATATTTTCAGCAGTCGCATCATTTTGCAATAATTCTTCTGCGATTTTCTTCCCTGCAACAATATTGCACAGACCTACGTGAGGAATCTTTACTAAATGCTTTGCAATTTGGAAAGACAAAGAATTCGCCTTATAAACAACGACCATTGGAACACCTAGCAATGCCAGCTCCAATGTCACGGTGCCAGAAGCCGCAACCACAACATCGCAAATACTCATTGCATCATAGCGTTTTTCAGTGACTAGTTTGATGAGAGCTGGGTCTTGCTCAAAAAATGGTCGAAGTTCTTCTGCACTCAAAGTATTAGCCAAGGGTAACAGAAACTTAATATTATGATTATATTGTTGTAGTAAGTGTGCTGATTTAATCAACGTTGGCAAAATATACTTTATTTCATTGTTACGACTGCCTGGAAGTAAGCCCACGACAATATCTTGATCATTTAAATCATATTGTTGTTTTATCTGTGCTTTATTTGCAGAAGCGGATACCAATCCGACCAGGGGATGCCCCACGTACTTCACAGGAACTGAATTTTTCCGATAAAAATCGGATTCAAATGGAAATATGACTGCCATTTGATTGACACACTTACGAATTTTTTTTACCCGACTTGTATGCCAAGCCCAAATCTGGGGACTGATGTAATAAAGTACTTTAATATTATGCTTAGCGGCTACTTTTGCTAAACGCAAATTAAAGGTTGGATAATCAATTAAAATTAACAGATCAGGTGCTTGTTCTATAAGCTGTTTTTTGATTTTTTTAAATAATGAATATAGTTTTGGCAAGTAACGTAAAACTTCAACAAAACCGCAGACCGAAAATTGGGAAATGTCAGAAAGTAAATTAACGCCTGCATCTTTCATCGAATGCCCACCCATACCACTTATTTCAAGCATTGGAATGGCAGGTAGCAGTTCATTGACTAGCTTTGCGCCGTGCAGATCGCCAGAGGCTTCACCGGCAATAATCATGATCTTAGTTTTCTTTTGCATGGCAAGGAATTTATCATTCTCTGAGTTTAAATGGCAACTAAAGGATGCTTGGGCGCATTTAATTTTTGACTGTACGAAGGTTATTGTTACAATGGCAGCCTTCCTCCTTCCTTCGGTCATACTAATAACAAGGTTGCTGCCATGAAAAAAAGAGCATTAATCACTGGTATCACAGGCCAAGATGGCGCTTATTTAGCTGAATTACTCATAGAAAAAGGCTATGAGGTTCACGGCATTAAACGTCGCAGCTCTTCTTTTAACACGGCTCGAATTGATCATTTATATCAAGAACTTAATGATTCAGAAAAAAAAATTACTTTACATTATGGCGACATGACCGATACCAGCAGCTTAATGCGGATTTTACAGCTAGTTCAGCCACACGAAATATACAATCTCGCCGCCCAAAGTCACGTAGGAGTTTCTTTTCTCGAACCCGAATATACAGGTGATGCCGTTGGACTTGGCACAGTGCGTTTACTCGAAGGTTTACGTATTTTAGGAATGACAGATAGCGTTCGCTTTTATCAGGCCTCAACTTCTGAACTTTATGGTTTTGTCCAAGAAGTTCCTCAAAAGGAGACTACGCCCTTCTATCCACGTTCGCCCTATGCCGTGGCGAAGCTTTATGCCTACTGGATTACAGTCAACTATCGCGAATCCTATGGCATGTATGCTTGTAATGGAATTTTATTTAACCATGAATCGCCAAAGCGCGGCGAAACTTTTGTGACGCGCAAAATTACTCGCGGTCTGGCTAGAGTGACTCTTGGCTTAAAAGACTGCCTCTATTTAGGCAATTTAGACTCTAAGCGTGATTGGGGCCATGCAAAAGACTTTGTTGAGATGCAATGGTTAATGCTACAACAAGAACAACCCGAAGATTTCGTGATTGCAACTGGCCGACAATATACGGTCCGAGAATTTGTCAATGCAGTTGCTAAAGAGCTAGGCATCAATATTCAATGGCAAGGCCATGGTGTTAACGAAAAAGGCTTTGATGAAAAGGGGCGCTGTATTGTCGCTGTTGATCCAAAGTATTTCCGGCCAGCTGAAGTAGATAACCTTCTCGGCGATCCAACGAAAGCGCAACAAAAATTGGGCTGGACCCCTAAAACTAGTTTTATGGAACTAGTACGCGAAATGACTCAGGAAGACATAAAAATTGCTCGCCAAGAACAATTGCTGGCACAGCAAGATCAATTAGAATTAGCTTAGTGAAAATTATCCTTGCAGTTGATCCGATTCGAAGGCCGCTCACGGGGATAGGAAAATATACTTGGGAACTTGCTTCGAAACTCAGAAAAATTGAGCAGATCGACGATATCAAATATATCGCTCATGGCCAATGGCGAAATTTCGACACACTGGAGAAGAGCATTGCTGCCCAATATGATGCGGGCACTAATAAAATTAGTTTCACCACCTTGTTGCGACGAAACGTTTTCCGCAGTCCCCTGGTACGTTGGTCTTATGACCAAGTTGCGAGCGCATTAGCACAAGCCAAATTCAAAGCTTCTGACGGTTATTTAATCCACGGTCCAAATTATATCGTTCCTAAAAGCTCACTGCCGTCTGTTATTACCATACATGATCTCTCAACATTCATAAATCCATCCTGGCATCCAAGCGTGCGACGCAATCATATCAATAAAAAACTACCCGAATGCATTAATCATGCTCGATTGATATTAACCGACACTTACACGGTTAAGACTGAGGTCCAAAAGTTTTTTGGTTTATCAGATGAAAAAGTAGTTGCAGTACCACTGGGTGTCGATCCTGTGTTTCATCCTCGAAACATGGTGTCGATTGCTACAACCTTGACCAAGTATGGTTTAAAACCAAATACCTATTCGCTTTGTGTTTCGACCATAGAGCCTCGCAAAAATATCCAACGATTAATACGTGCTTATAGCCGTCTACCCACTTCTCTTCTCAAAAAATGGCCATTAGTTCTAATTGGAGAACCTGGTTGGAACAATCAAGCTATCCATCAAGAAATTGCCCAAGCACAGCAAAAAGGCTGGCTTCATTATATCGGTTTTGTTCCAGATAAAGAGCTGCCTGAGATTTACTCAGGCGCACGGCTTTTTGTATACCCATCGTTGTATGAAGGCTTTGGCTTGCCAGTCCTTGAAGCAATGGCAAGTGGCATACCAACCTTAACTTCTAATCGTTCCTGCCTACCAGAAGTCGCAGCCAATTCATCTTGGTTAATCAACCCTGATGACGAAGAGGAATTACAAAAAGCTATATATTCATGTTTGCTTGATGAAATCTGGCAAAAAGAATCAAAGTCTCGAGGCTTGGCCCGTGCCGCTCAATTAACGTGGGAAAATTGTGTCAAAAAGACGGCGCAAGCTTATCAGATCGCATTAAACCCGTAGGATTGCTATTTTAAAGCTTATTAAATAGAATTCTTGTTTTGAAAATAGGATAAGGATATGGAAATCGTTCCGGTAGTACTCTCGGGAGGTAAAGGTACACGTCTTTGGCCCCTGTCACGCGAACAATACCCGAAACAATTTTTACCGCTTGCTAATACCCAACACACACTCCTACAAGAAACTTTGCTTCGTACCCATAAAATTGCAACGGCCGAACCCTATATTATTTGTAATGAAGCCTATCAATTCATCGTTGCAGATCAGCTACTACAAATTGAAAAATCTGCAAAGCTAATACTTGAACCCATGGGCCGCGATACCGCTCCAGCGATTGCGCTAGCTGCATTAGATGTTTGTAGCCAATATGGCGATGCGGTTTTAGTCATCATGCCCTCTGATCATTTGATCGATGACATTACTAATTTCAATGCTATTTTCGACACAGCTTTTCAATATGCCGCACAAGAATTTTTGATTACCTTTGGGATAGCACCTACTCGGCCAGAAACAGGTTATGGTTATATTCAAGTTGATAACACTGTTCAAAAAAGCGCTTATCGAGTTAAAAAGTTTGCTGAGAAACCATCTCATGATGTTGCCCAGCATTACCTCGAAGAGGGCAACTACTTTTGGAATAGTGGTATTTTTGTTTTTCGAGCAAAGAGCTATTTAAGCGAATTACAACAATTTGCGCCGGACATTTATGAACAGTGTTGCAAAGCAGTCGGTACCCCATGCGCTGAAGGTGGCATTAAGAAAATTGATCCGTCATTATTTGAACCTTGTCGATCCCTCTCAATCGATTATGCGGTAATGGAACACACGAAGAATGCCATGGTTGTTCCAATAGAGTTTAACTGGAGTGATCTTGGCTCTTGGCACTCGCTGTGGGAAGCTAACTTCCAAGATGTTTCGGGAAATGTTGTTCAAGGGGATGTCTTAGTACAAGGAGTTACGAATAGCTTTATTCGCTCTGAAAATAGACTCATCGTGGCGTTAGACGTACATGATCACATCGTAGTGGAAACGTCAGATGCTATTCTCGTTGCAAGCAAACAATCGGCATCTAAAGTTAAAGATATCGTCGAAAAATTAAAACATGATCAACGTGAAGAAGCACATATTCATCGTAAAGTTTATCGGCCTTGGGGAAGCTATGAAGTTTTATTAGAAGCTCCTAACTTTAAAGTTAAGCATCTTTTTATTAAACCAGGGCAAAAGATTTCGCTGCAAAAACACGAACACCGATCTGAGCATTGGGTTGTCGTAGAAGGAATTGCAGAAGTGACCTGCGACGATTGCGTTTATATTTTAAAGCAATGCGAGTCCACTTTGATTCCGGCGAAAAGCAAACATCGTCTAAAAAATTTAGGTTATACCTCTCTTGAAATTATCGAAGTTCAAAGCGGCAGCTATTTGGGTGAAGATGATATTACCCGGTACTCAGATGATTATGGTCGTTTAACGGAAGCGGGCGCCTCTGTTGAGAATTCTTGATCATCGTCATTCCCGTATGGCATTGTCATTCCCGTCTGGCTTTG
>DJAM01000131.1:4163-4372 GCA_002429595.1 Coxiellaceae bacterium UBA6002 | reverse complement strand
ATATTTATCAGTTAATTTTTGGATAGCCGTTTCTGCTCGACGTTCGTCATCCTCGGTGATTTGCTTATCTTTGAGCAATTCTTTGATCATCTGGTTAGCATCGCGTCGAATATTTCGAATGGCAACACGCGCGTTTTCAGCTTCTTCTCGAATCAACTTCACCAAATCACGACGACGCTCTTCAGTCAGCGGCGGTAATGGCACTCGAA
>DJAM01000131.1:0-4060 GCA_002429595.1 Coxiellaceae bacterium UBA6002 | reverse complement strand
TTCAACGGCGGTAATGGCACTCGAATCACCGTGCCAGCTGCCACAGGATTGAGTCCTAAGTCTGACGATCGGATTGCTTTTTCAACGGCTGGAGTAAGATCTTTTTCCCAAGTCGTCACAGCTAAAGTGCGCGAGTTTTCAACTGTAATATTAGCAACTTGGTTTAACGGTGTGTCAGTTCCATAATACGAAACTTTAATATGCTCGAGTAAACTTGGATGTGCCCGACCAGTTCTCAATTTAGTAAGATCATTCCTAAGCGCTTCAATACTTTTGATCATGCGCTTTTCGGCATCTTGATTGACTTCATTAATCATTAACTGTCTCCTTAACGACCTGCTTTGACTGAGCTTTTTTCGCCACCGTTGACTAAAGTGCCTTCATCTTCACCCATAATGACGTCTAATAAGGCGCCCACTTTATGAATATCGAAAACACGAACGGGTAGACGGTGATCACGACACTGGCAAAAAGCTGCCAGATCCATTATTGCTAATTCTTTTTCAAGAACTTCTTTATAAGTGAGATGGGTATAGCGCGTAGCTGTTTTATCTTTAGCTGGATCAGCGGTATAAACGCCATCCACATTAGTGGCCTTTAATAAGACATCCGCTTCAATTTCAATACCACGAAGACTTGCCGCAGAATCGGTCGTAACCAGCGGATTACCGGTACCACCTGCGAAAATAACCACCCGGCCCTTCTGAAGATGATGAATGGCTTTCCTTCGATCATAGTGATCGACGACACCACTCATAGGAATTGCGGAAAGGATTCGGGTCGGAATATTGGCCCGCTCAAAGGCATCGCGAAGTGCTAGAGAATTCATTAAAGTCCCTAGCATTCCCATGTAGTCAGCAGAGACTCGACCTAAGCCAGATTTAGTTAATTCCGCGCCACGAAATAAATTTCCGCCACCAATTACCAAACCAACCTGCACACCAAGTTGCACTATTTCAGATACTTCTTGCGCTAGCCGATCTATCACAGCAGGAGAAATTCCGAAATCGGCATCTCCCATCAATGCTTCACCGCTAAGCTTTAATAGAATTCTCCGATATAGAGGCTGGCTGTTTGGCATTATTCACTCCCACGTACTTGAGCCATCACTTCGGCAGCAAAATTTTCAACTTTCTTCTCAATTCCTTCGCCTACTGCAAACCGTTCGAAACCGGTCACTTTGGCATTCGCTTTATTCAATAAAGATTCAACAGTAACATTAGGGTCCTTAACAAAAGGCTGTCCTAATAAACATTCTTCAGCCATGAATTTCTTGATTCGGCCATCGACCATTTTATTGATAATATCGGCGCTCTTACCACTGGCTTGCGCCTGTGCAGTAAAAATTTCGCGCTCTTTTTCGATCACATCTTGTGGAATATCCTGAGGTGAAATCGCACGTGGTCGAGACGCCGCGATATGCATTGCTAAGTCCTTGCCTAACTCAGAATTATTGGTCGATAAATTGACTAGAACCCCAATCCGATCACCATGTAAGTAAGTCCCTATAACACCCGATGAATTCATCGCGGTCACACGACGTACTTGGATATTTTCCCCTAGGGTAGCAACCAAAGAACGGCGGCGCTCTTCAACGGTCTCACCTGCTTGATCAATTTTTAATTCAGATAATTCATCAACATTGGTTTTACCTTGTTCTAATGCCAACGCTGCAACTTGCTCAGCAAATTTTCTGAAACTTTCATCACGTGCCACAAAGTCGGTTTGGCAGTTTATTTCCAACATAACTGCTTTCTTTTGATCTGGACTCGTTTTGATAAGGATCACACCTTCCGCTGCAATATTTCCTGCTTTTTTATCTGCTTGTGCTGCCCCTTTTTTACGTAGATTTTCAGCCGCTAAATCAATGTCACCATTGGCTTCGACTAATGCTTTTTTGCATTCCATCATTCCAGAACCAGTTCTTTCACGAAGCTCTTTAACTTGATCAGCCGTGATTGTCATAATAGATAACCTCTTTACGTTGAAAGGGGGCTATTCCGCCCCCTCAAAAATTAAGCAATGTTTTTGTTATTCCTGAACCGCCGCGTCAGATTCATTCTCTGACTTTTTACCGCTAGCTTTCTTAGGGGCAGCTTTAGCGGCTGGCTTAGCTGATTTAGCAGCAGCCGGAGCCTTTTTAGGCTTAGCCTTACTTTCAGCTGACTCCTCGACTGGCTCGTCTTCTTCCTTCGCTTTTTTCACAGCGGGGACGGCAGGCTTCTTGGTCACAACTTTACGCTTGGTTTTATCATCTTCCCGGGCTCTTTCAACTTCTTCATCGCCCTTGTCGATTTCTACATGGGAGCCACGCGCGTCTAAAATAACATCCGCAATGGTTTGAGTGTAAAGTTGAATAGCACGAATCGAATCATCATTGCCAGGAACAATGTAATCAATTCGCTCAGGGCTATTGTTTGTATCAACAATACCAATAACAGGAATACCTAATTTGACAGCTTCATCGATCGCAATCTTTTCATGACCAACATCGATGATGAATAAAGCATCCGGTAAGGTACCCATATCTTTAATACCACCTAAGCTACGATCTAGTTTTTCTTTTTCTCGCATTAAGTGCAATCGTTCTTTCTTAGTAAGTCCTTCAAAAGCACCGCTTTCGAAGTTAGCTTCAAGATCTTTCAGTCGCTTAATGGATTGGCGGATCGTTTTGTAGTTAGTTAACATCCCACCCAACCAGCGGTGATTAACGTAAGGCATGCCACAACGGGTGGCTTCTTCTTTAATGATATCGCCAGCAGCCTGCTTCGTACCTACAAAAAGAATTTTGCCCTTTCTAGCCGCAAGGGAAGAAATGAAGTTCAAAGCATCTTTGAACAAGGGTAAGGTCAATTCAAGGTTGATAATGTGGACTTGATAGTGAATGCCGTAGATATACTCAGACATTTTAGGGTTCCAGTCACGCTTACGATGACCGAAATGGACGCCAGCCTCAAGCATTTGGCGCATAGAAACGTTATTCATAATGACTCTCCAGGGTTGTGCCTCCACATACCCCATGATCTAACCCCTATCCCTAAGAGCACCCTAAACCATGTGACGGCATGTGTGTGAATTTTAAAAAGTTATTTACGCACGATTGCGTATGGCTTTATAACATGAATGGTGAATTTATAGCAAGTAAGACGAAAGTAACTTACAAAAGACTTGGACCCGCCACAAGTCGAGTTTCTACCTGGCCGAGCACACCATGTTGTTCAAGATTTTGGGTAGTATTAAACAAATTAAGTTTCAGAAGCGCTTTAATCGCAGTCGCATTTTCGGCATCGATCTTGGCAGTGCCCAAGTTAGTGCGTTTTACAGTGGAATAATACATATATGCTGTCGTGCATGGACAATGATCTTTAACGGAAATCGCTAACAATTGGTTTTCTGGAGTCGCCTCAGGACTAATGACAATACGTTGTTCCGCATCACGGTATTTGCCAAATAAGCTTGCTAAAGACACTTTTCCTTGGCTAGCATCATTGAGAGTTGTAATTTGTAAATTCTCTGCCTGACGTCGCAACTCACTACCGCTGAAACAAGAGTATAAAAAATGACCGACGAGAACAAAAGGGCTTAAAACAGCAGTTAAAGATAATGCTGCTATGAATTTAATGGCATTTAAAGGGAAGGCAAACACGACACCGCAAGTCATTGATAGGGCGTCATTTTCAGACTGAGCAATGGCGTGAGTAATCCGACCCACAGGGAAAATGTAATCTAACAACCCCATTTGAGACGGCGTTACGTCAACATCACCATACTCTGAATCTTCCTCGACCTTTTCAAGGGGATTAAAACTGCCATAGAATGTAGTAAAAGTATCTGAAATACGCTCAAAAAAGCCAGAACGCCTAATTCGGGCTAAGGGATAATTCATAGATTCAAATAAGGGACCGAAGGGATTCCAACGCATAATAGTTCTCACTTTAGTTATATAATTTAATTTTGTTTATCCAGCTTGGGCTTTAAGTTTAAAAGACTGATTTTAAAAAGATACCGTAATAATTACGGTAATCTGTCATTCCAGAGTCAGCTGTCATTCCCGCGAAGG
>DJAM01000159.1 GCA_002429595.1 Coxiellaceae bacterium UBA6002 | reverse complement strand
GCAAAGCGTAGCCCTTCTTCCATCGCAATTGGTGAACCCAAGTTAACTGTCATCGCCACGTTGTCTCCTGGCATCACCATCTCAACACCCGCTGGCAAATCTACTGACCCGGTTACGTCTGTCGTTCTAAAATAAAACTGGGGACGGTAACCATTGAAAAATGGCGTATGACGACCACCTTCTTCTTTTGACAATACGTAGACTTCCGCTTGGAATTTCGTGTGAGGCGTAATTGAGCCTTTTTGCGCTAATACCTGACCTCGTTCTACTTCGTCTCGCTTAACACCACGCAATAAAATACCAACGTTATCACCTGCTTGACCTTCGTCCAACAGTTTGCGGAACATCTCAACACCCGTACAGGTGGTGGTCACGGTATCTTTAATACCAACGATCTCGATTTCTTCGCCTACCTTCACTTTTCCTTTCTCAATTCTGCCGGTTACTACCGTACCTCGGCCGGAGATCGAAAACACGTCTTCGATTGGCATTAAGAATGGCTGGTTGACTGGACGCTCTGGCAATGGAATGTATTCGTCCATGGTTTGAACTAGTTTCACGATCGCAGGCACGCCGATATCACTGGTATCACCTTCTAACGCTTTTAACGCTGAACCAACAATAATTGGGGTATCATCGCCCGGGAAGTTGTATTGATTTAATAAATCTCTGACTTCCATCTCAACTAATTCTAATAATTCAGGATCATCTACCATGTCTGCTTTGTTCAAGAACACCACGATATAAGGTACGCCGACCTGCTTTGCTAAAAGAATGTGTTCACGCGTTTGTGGCATTGGGCCGTCCGCCGCTGAAACCACTAAAATAGCGCCGTCCATTTGAGCAGCACCCGTAATCATGTTCTTCACATAGTCCGCGTGGCCTGGGCAGTCAACGTGCGCATAGTGGCGCTTAGCTGATGAATACTCTACGTGGGTTGTAGATATAGTAATACCACGCTCACGTTCTTCAGGGGCGTTATCGATTTCGCTAAAGCTCTTCACGTCACCACCAAAGGCTTCCGCCATGCACTTCGTCAACGCCGCTGTTAAGGTCGTCTTACCATGGTCAACGTGGCCAATCGTGCCTACGTTTACGTGTTCTTTATCTCGTTGAAATTTCTCTTTTGCCATTGTTTACTACCTCTTTAACTAGGATTGTTGGTCTTTTATCGCATCTGCAATATTTGCAGGAGCCTCATTATATTTACAGAACTCCATTGTGTAAGTAGCACGACCTTGGCTCAAAGAACGCAAATCTGTTGCATACCCAAACATTTCGGACAATGGCACCTGCGCATTGATGATTTTACCAGCAGGATTTTCGTCCATACCTTGCAAAACACCTCTACGGCGATTCAAATCACCCATTACATCGCCCATATAATCTTCTGGCGTGACCACTTCGACTTTCATAATAGGTTCTAACAAGACTGGCGCAGCTTTCTTAGCTCCTTCCTTGAACGCCATCGACCCCGCGACCTTGAAGGCCATTTCGTTCGAGTCAACTTCGTGGAAAGAACCATCGTACAAGGTAACTTTGACGTCAACGACTGGGTAACCGGCGATAACACCATTTTGCATTTGCTCAACAATACCCTTTTCAACCGCAGGAATATATTCTCTTGGAATGATACCGCCCACAATAGCATTGTTGAACTCAAAGCCTTCACCAGGCTCACGAGGCTCGATTTTGATCTTAACGTGACCGTACTGACCTCTACCACCTGATTGCTTGATGTACTTACCTTCTTGCTCAACTGACTTCTTAATGGTTTCACGATAAGCGACCTGAGGCTTACCAACGTTGGCCTCAACACTAAATTCTCTTTTCATGCGATCGATAATAATTTCTAAATGAAGCTCACCCATTCCTGAAATAATAGTCTGGCCAGATTCTTCATCGGTATGCACTCTGAAAGAAGGATCTTCCTGAGCAAGCTTACCAAGCGCAATACTCATTTTTTCTTGGTCAGCCTTAGTTTTTGGCTCCACTGCAACCGAGATAACTGGATCTGGGAATTCCATGCGCATCAAAGTGATGACCTTATCGAGATCACAAAGGGTATCACCTGTGGTAACGGTCTTCAGACCGACCGCAGCAGCAATATCACCAGCACGAACTTCTTTAATTTCTTCACGAGAATTAGCATGCATCTGCAGAATACGACCAATACGTTCTTTTTTACGTTTTACAGGATTGTAGATTGAGTCACCTGATCTTAAAACGCCAGAATACACTCTAAAAAACGACAACGTACCTACATATGGATCTGTCGCGATCTTAAATACTAATGCAGAAAAAGGTTCATCATCATCTGGATGACGCTCGCCTTCACTTTCATCTTTATCGTCTAAAATGCCTTTAATGGCAGGAATATCTAATGGCGATGGCATGTACTCGACAACTGCATCCAGTAATGCTTGCACGCCCTTATTCTTGAATGCTGAACCGCATAGCATTGGGACGATCTCATTAGAAATTGTTCTAGCCCGCAGACCTTTCTTAATTTCTTCAGCAGACAAATCACCTTCTTCAAGGTATTTTTCCATTAATTCTTCACTGGCTTCTGCAGCAGCTTCCACCATTTTTTCTCGCCACTCTTGGACCAAATCTTGCATATCAGCTGGAATGTCTTTAGCTTCATAGGTCATACCTTTATCAGCTTCGTTCCAATAAATTGCTTTCATGCGAACTAAGTCAATAACACCCTTAAAGGTATCTTCAGCTCCAATTGGCAATTGAATAGGAATAGGGTGCGAGCCAAGACGCTCTCTAACCTGACGCACACAACGCATAAAATCAGCGCCCGCACGATCCATCTTGTTCACAAAGCCCAAACGAGGCACACCATATTTGTTTGCCTGACGCCAAACTGTTTCAGTCTGAGGCTCAACGCCACCCACTGAATCGAATACAGCACAAGCACCATCAAGTACTCGAAGCGAGCGCTCAACCTCAATGGTAAAGTCAACATGTCCTGGAGTATCAATAATATTGATCAGATGTTGCGGGAACTGTTTGTCCATACCATACCAATAGCAATGTGTTGCCGCTGAAGTAATGGTAATACCACGCTCTCTTTCCTGCTCCATCCAATCCATAACGGCTGTACCTTCATGTACTTCACCAATCTTATGGGAGACACCAGTATAAAAAAGAATACGTTCTGTGGTCGTAGTTTTACCGGCATCAATGTGAGCCATAATGCCTATATTACGAGTTCTTTCTAAAGGGACTTTACGCACGCTAGTCATTGTTCCTACCACCGATAATGGGCAAATGCTTTATTTGCCTCAGCCATTCTGTGAATTTCTTCACGTTTCTTAACAGCGCCGCCACGTTCATTAGCAGCATCTTCTAATTCATTCGCCAATCGCTCATAAGCCGTTTTTTCACCGCGTTTCATTGCATTCGTGACTATCAAGCGCAGACCAACAGCATCGCGACGATCAGCTCGGACCTCAACTGGAACTTGGTAGGTCGAACCACCAACTCGTCGAGATTTCACTTCAACACGAGGACTAGCATTATCAAGTGCTTTCTTGAGTGTTTCTATGGCGGATTTTTTTGCGCCTTCGCTAAATTCAGATATGCTCATTGAAGCGCTATTTTCTTTATCGCGCATCGCCACTTTCTTTAATGCGCCATAAACAATGCGTTCAGCTACTGATTTTTTACCACTTAACATGACACAGTTAATCAGCTTCGAAACAAGAATGCTCTGAAACAAAGGATCAGGCATTACTTCTCGTTTACGCGCAGCACTTCTTCTCGACATTTTTGATAACCCCTCTTATTGCTTCGGCCTTTTTTCACCATATTTTGAACGGCCTTGGCGTCTACCGGATACGCCGGCAGTATCTAAACTACCACGAACAATGTGATAACGAACACCTGGCAAGTCTTTTACCCGGCCCCCGCGAATCAATACAACAGAGTGCTCTTGTAGATTGTGCCCCTCACCACCGATATAGGCAGATACTTCACTGCCATTGGTTAAGCGAACCCGCGCTACTTTACGTAATGCTGAGTTTGGCTTTTTAGGTGTCGTAGTATAGACACGAGTACAAACGCCTCTTTTTTGTGGACTACCATCAAGCGCTGGCACCTTACTTTTAACTTTTTTACTTTGACGCGGTTTACGAACCAGCTGACTGATTCTTGCCATATTTTTACTAACTCCAAATAATAAATTACCACACACCCCTATACGGAGCGGAGGCGGGATTCTACAAAGGAATTCAACCTAATGTCAAGCATTATGAGCATGTAGCCTGGGTGAAACACCACCGGTCATTCCCGCGAGGCGGGAATCTATCCCAGGAGTGGCTTCAAGCCTGGTTTCCCGCCTAGGCGGGAATGACAGGCGAATCGTTATGCTTTATCTTCAGCTTCTTCATCCGGAAGCGGCGTATTTAACGCTTCACTTAGTGCCTGTTCAACTTCATCCGCAGTGATTCGACGTTCTTCTGCTTCAGTAAGCGGAACACTTGGCATGCTTTGTTTTTTACGACGCATATCATGATAAGCAAAACCTGTTCCAGCAGGAATCAAACGACCCACGATAACGTTTTCTTTAAGGCCTCTTAACTCATCTCGCTTACCACTAACTGCAGCTTCAGTCAGTACTCGAGTTGTTTCTTGGAAAGAAGCAGCAGAAATGAAGGATTCGGTCGCTAAAGATGCTTTGGTGATACCCAATAACACAGGTTCCCATTGCGCTGCAAAGCCATCCGTTTCCAATTTTTCATTTTCTTCAAGGAGGCGATTACGCTCAACTTGTTCGCCCTTGAGTAATTTTGTATCACCGGAATCGGTGATAAGTATTTTGCGGAGCATTTGACGAACGATAATTTCAATGTGCTTATCGTTAATTTTTACACCTTGTAAGCGATAAACGTCTTGTACTTCATTCACGATGTAATTAGCTAGCGCATTAACACCTAATAAGCGCAAGATATCATGTGGATCTGGTGGACCATCCGCAATGGTTTCACCTTTCTCAACGTTTTCACCTTCAAAAACGGTCACATGTCGCCATTTTGGAATAAGTTCTTCATACACTTCACCATTATGGCCACTAATAATAAGTCGACGTTTTTCTTTGGTTTCTTTACCAAAACTGATAATGCCAGATATTTCTGCTAATACAGCGGCATCTTTGGGTCTTCTTGCTTCGAACAAATCAGCAACGCGTGGTAGACCCCCGGTAATATCTCTAGTCTTTAATGTTTCTTGTGGAATACGAGCGACGAAGTCACCTACTCCTACAGCTGAGCCATTTTCGATATTAATAATCGCACCGTTTGGTAAGAAATAATGTGCCGGTAGGTTGGTACCAGGGATTATAACGTCCTCACCCTTAGCATCGACTAATTTGACCATTGGACGCAATTCTTTACCGGTAGCACTTCGCTGTTTTGGACTCATAATGACGATGCTAGTTAAACCAGTCACTTCATCAGTTTGACGGTTCATCGTGACACCATCGATTAAATCCATGAATTTAACGGTACCTGCAACTTCTGTGATAATCGGATGGGTATGTGGATCCCATTGTGCAACCACTTGTCCTGCTTGCACTTCACGACCATCTTCAATGGATATCACTGCACCATAAGGAATTTTATAACGTTCGCGTTCACGACCATGACTGTCAATGACTGCCAACTGGCCCGAACGAGAAGCCGCAATGAGATTACCTGTGACATGCTTAACTGTTTTTAAGTTATGTAATTTAATTGTACCTTTTGATTTTACTTGAACATTATTTACTGCGGTTGCTCTTGATGCAGCACCACCAATATGGAAGGTACGCATAGTAAGCTGTGTTCCTGGCTCACCGATTGATTGCGCTGCGATAACACCAACAGCTTCACCAATGTTAACCAAATGTCCTCTTGCTAAATCTCGACCATAGCATTTTTGACAAACACCAAAACGGGATTCACACGTAATACCCGAGCGCACAGTGACTTGTTCAATGCCTTTTTCCTCTAAGACATCAACCAGACTTTCATCAAGGAGCGTGCCTTGTTCAACTAAAAGTTCATTAGTTTTCATGTCATAGACATCTTCAGCGACCACACGTCCTAATACTCGTTCTCGCAATGGTTCAACGACATCGCCACCTTCAATATGAGGCGCCATGACCAGACCATTATCGGTACCACAATCAACTGTGGTGACCACAACATCTTGGGCAACGTCGACTAGACGACGGGTCAAATAACCTGAGTTCGCGGTTTTTAACGCAGTATCTGCTAACCCTTTTCGAGCACCGTGGGTCGAAATAAAGTACTGTAATACACTCAAACCTTCTCTGAAATTCGCGGTAATCGGCGTTTCAATAATGGTTCCGTCTGGCTTTGCCATCAAACCCCGCATACCCGCTAACTGACGCATCTGTGCCGCAGAGCCCCGCGCACCAGAGTCAGCCATCATAAATATAGAGTTAAACGAGCTTTGTTTAATGTCTTTGCCTTCGGCATCCTTAACAACTTCAGTTGCCAGTTTTTCCATCATCGCTTTAGCGACTTGATCATTGGTATGAGACCAAATATCTACGACTTTGTTATAACGCTCACCTTGAGTAACTAACCCTGTCGCGAATTGATTTTCAATTTCACGCACTTCATCTTCAGCGGCAGCGATAATCTCAGCTTTGGTATCTGGCACAACGAGATCGTTGACGCCAATTGAGATGCCAGAACGCGTTGCATAGCGATAACCGGTATACATGAGTTGGTCAGCGAAGATTACGGTCGCTTTCAAACCTAAACGCCGATAACAGAAATTAAGTAATGAAGACACTACTTTCTTTGTCATTGGCTGGTCAATGAGTGTAAAGGCTAACCCTTTAGGTACTATTTCCCATAAGATTGCTCGACCCACTGTGGTTTTGACTAACTTAGTTTCGCTAGTTGTATTACCTTCTTCATCTAGCACGGTTTCATGGATACGAACTTGAACTTTAGCATGAATATCAACTTCCTTATTTCCGTAAGCCCGTTGGACTTCATCGCAATTTAGGAAGGACATACCTTCACCTTTAGCATTCACCCGATCACGAGTCATGTAATAAAGACCCAATACCACGTCTTGGGTCGGCACGATGATCGGTTCACCATTTGCAGGTGACAAAATATTATTAGTCGACATCATCAATGTACGAGCTTCTAATTGCGCTTCGAGTGTCAAAGGCACGTGAACTGCCATTTGGTCACCGTCGAAGTCCGCGTTATAGGCTGTACAAACAAGTGGATGTAACTGAATTGCTTTACCCTCAATCAGGACCGGTTCAAATGCTTGAATACCTAACCTGTGAAGAGTTGGCGCTCGGTTTAATAATACTGGATGCTCACGAATAACTTCTTCGAGAATATCCCAAACCTCAGGCGCTTCACCTTCAACCATTTTCTTAGCTGCTTTTATAGTTGTCGCAAGTCCTCGGTATTGTAATTTGCTAAATATGAACGGCTTGAAAAGCTCCAACGCCATTTTTTTGGGTAGACCACATTGATGTAATCGAAGGGTCGGGCCTACTACGATTACTGAACGACCAGAATAGTCAACCCGTTTACCTAATAGGTTTTGACGGAATCGACCCTGTTTACCTTTAATCATGTCTGCTAATGATTTTAATGGTCGCTTGTTTGAACCCGTAATTGCTCGGCCACGGCGACCGTTATCAAGTAATGCATCAACTGCTTCTTGTAGCATCCGTTTTTCGTTGCGAACAATAATGTCTGGCGCATTTAGATCCAGCAATCTTTTGAGACGGTTATTACGATTGATGACTCGGCGATAAAGATCATTAAGATCTGAAGTCGCAAATCGACCACCATCCAAAGGAACGAGCGGCCTTAAATCAGGGGGCAATACCGGTAAAACGCTTAAGATCATCCATTCTGGTTTATTGCCAGATTGGGCAAAGGCTTCCATCACTTTGAGTCGTTTAGTGATTTTTTTAAGTTTGGTATCTGAACTTGTGACTGGAATTTCTTCGCGCATCTGCTGAATTTCAGCATTTAAATCAATATCGCGCAGTAATTTCTGGATCGCTTCGGCACCCATTAAGGCTTCGAACTCAGTACCATATTCTTCTACTGCATCAAGATAGGCTTCTTCAGAAAGTAGCTGACCGCGAGTAAATGGGGTCATTCCTGCTTCAATAACGACAAATGCCTCAAAATAAAGCACTCTTTCAATGTCACGCAGGGTCATATCGAGCAATAAGCCAATACGGGATGGTAATGATTTCAAAAACCAGATGTGTGCAACAGGACTTGCTAATTCAATATGACCCATGCGTTCACGACGCACTTTAGACAAAGTTACTTCGACACCGCATTTTTCACAAATCACACCGCGATGCTTTAAACGCTTATATTTACCACATAAACATTCGTAATCTTTAATTGGACCAAAGATTTTCGCACAGAAAAGACCTTCACGCTCAGGCTTGAAAGTCCTGTAATTAATAGTTTCAGGCTTTCTTACCTCTCCGTAAGACCAAGAGCGAATCATTTCAGGTGACGCAAGACCAATTTTGATCGCATCAAACTCTTCAACATGCTCTTTTCTTAGAAGATTGACTAAATCTCTCAACGCTGTTCTCCTGTCAATTCAGTTGCATTCACAGCAATACTTCTGTGAATGTTTTAAGGAATTAATCGTGCTCTAACGTAAAATCAATACCTAACGAGCGTATTTCCTTCATTAATACATTAAAGGATTCAGGCATACTTGCCTCCATCCGATGGTCATTATCCACAATATTCTTATAAATCCGAGTTCGACCAGCCACGTCATCTGATTTAACAGTGAGCATTTCTTGTAAAGTGTAAGAGGCACCATAAGCTTCTAATGCCCAGACCTCCATCTCACCAAAACGCTGACCACCAAACTGCGCTTTACCACCTAGTGGTTGTTGGGTAACCAAACTATAAGAACCAGTTGATCGTGCATGCATTTTATCATCCACTAAGTGGTTCAATTTCAGCATATACATGTAACCAACTGTGACGGGTCGATCAAAGGATTCACCTGTGCGACCATCAACTAAGTAGGTTTGACCCCCTTCTGGCAAGTCTGCCAACTTCAACATTTCTTTGATTTCATTTTCATTGGCGCCGTCGAAGACCGGTGTTGCAGTAGGAACACCCGCACGCAGATTTTTTGCTAAGCGAATCACTTCGTCATCCGACAAAAGATCCAGGTTAACTTTTTGACCTTCACCCAAGTTATAAATGTCTTTCAAAAAATTGCGGATTTCTTGGACTTTTTTCTGTTCTTCTAGCATACGTCCGATCTTTAGACCCAGACCCTTAGCAGCCCAACCTAAATGGGTTTCAAGAACCTGACCCACGTTCATCCGCGAAGGAACCCCTAGTGGATTTAAGACGATATCAACTGGCGTACCATCTTGTAAGTAAGGCATATCTTCAACAGGAACGATAGTTGAAATAACGCCTTTATTTCCGTGTCTACCCGCCATTTTGTCACCAGGCTGAACACGACGTTTAACTGCCAGGTAAACTTTGACGATCTTAATGACACCCGGCGCTAAATCATCACCCTGCATTAATTTGTTTCGCTTAGCTTCCAACTTGTCTGCATATTCACTACGAAGTTGTTTAAGCTGGGTTGAAGCAGCTTCTAATCTGGCGTTGCTTTCATCACTACGCAAACTAATTTCAAACCATTTTTCTTTTGGTATTTCTGTTAGGTACGCCTTGGTAATTTTCGTGCCAGCTTTAAGCTTATTAGGACCTTTTTCTGCAACTTTATTGATTAGCAAATTCTCAACACGATTAAGCAGCGAATCTTCTTTGATCCGCAATTCATCGTTTAAGTCTTTCTTGACCTTTGAAAGTTCAGATTTTTCAATCTCTAACGCTCTAACGTCTTTCTTCATTCCTTCACGAGTGAAGACCTGAACGTCAATGACTGTACCACTGACACCTGGCGGAACTCGTAAAGAACTATCTTTAACATCAGAAGCTTTTTCACCAAAGATCGCTCGTAGTAATTTTTCTTCTGGAGTAAGCTGGGTTTCACCTTTCGGTGTAACTTTACCAACCAAAATATCGCCGGTATCAACCTCTGCTCCAATATACACAATACCTGCTTCGTCTAATTTAGAAAGTGCACCTTCACCAACGTTAGGAATATCAGAAGAAATTTCTTCTGGTCCTAGCTTTGTATCTCGCGCCACACAGGTAAGCTCTTGAATGTGAATGGTTGTGAAGCGATCTTCTTCTACAACTCGCTCAGAGATCAAAATCGAATCTTCAAAGTTGTAACCATTCCAAGGCATGAAAGCGATCAATAAGTTTTGACCCAATGCTAATTCACCGATATCCGTTGAAGGACCGTCTGCAAGAACGTCACCTTCTTCAACCATATCACCGACCTCAACTAAAGGACGCTGGTTGATACACGTATTTTGATTAGAACGGGTGAATTTGGTGAGGTTATAAATATCAACCCCTACTGCATCGTCTTCTGTACTTTGCTCTTCATCAGTGACTCGAACCACAATTCGTCCGGCATCAACAGAATCCACAATACCTGCTCGTTTGACAACAACCGTTGCTCCAGAGTCAGATGCCACTAAACGCTCAATACCGGTACCCACTAAAGGTTTTTCAGGGCGCAAAGTAGGAACTGCTTGTCGTTGCATGTTCGAACCCATCAATGCTCTGTTCGCGTCATCATGCTCTAAGAAAGGAATTAAAGAAGCAGCAACCGACACGATCTGACGTGGTGAAACGTCCATATATTCGATCTTGTCCGGTGTTGTTAAAGTAAATTCGCCTTTGTAACGGCATGAAACCAGTTCATCGATCAACACGTTATTATCATCTAGGACCGTATTTGCCTGCGCAATGTAGAAATCACCTTCTTCAATTGCAGATAGATAATCGAATTCGTCAACTGCACGGCCATTAACTACTTTGCGGTAAGGGCTTTCTAAGAAACCGTACTCATTAGTACGCGCAAACATTGCTAATGAATTAATCAAACCAATATTTGGACCTTCTGGCGTTTCAATTGGACAAACTCGACCATAATGGGTCGGATGAACGTCTCGAACCTCAAAGCCCGCTCTTTCTCGGGTCAAACCACCCGGGCCTAATGCTGAAACTCGGCGTTTGTGCGTAATTTCAGATAACGGATTATTTTGATCCATGAACTGAGAAAGCTGACTCGAACCAAAAAATTCTTTAATCGCTGCCGAAACAGGTTTGGCATTAATTAAATCTTGAGGCATCAAGCTATCAACATCTGCTAGACTCAAACGATCTTTAACAGCCCGCTCAACACGAACCAAACCAACTCTAAATTGATTTTCGGCCATTTCGCCGACGCTTCGTACCCGACGATTACCTAAATGGTCAATATCATCGACTTCACCGCGACCATCTCGGATGTCAACTAAGACTTTAATAACAGCAATAATGTCTTCTTTAGACAGTATGCCTGCGCCACTTAAGTCTTGTCTTCCGACGCGACGATTAAATTTCATCCGACCGACAGCAGACAAATCATATCTTTCTTGAGTAAAGAAGAGATTTTCGAACAAGTTTTCAGCCGCTTCTTTGGTTGGCGGTTCACCAGGACGCATCATACGATAGATTTCAACAAGCGCTTCAAGTTGATTGACAGTAGGATCTATTCGCAGCGTATCTGAAATATAAGGACCTCGGTCCAAATCGTTGGTGTAAAGCGTTTCAAAGCTCTTAATACTAGCCTTGCGTAAGGCATTAATGACTTCATTGGTAATTTCATCATTAGCGTTTGCAATAATGTCACCAGTTTCTTTATCAATGACAGGCTTTGCAATTACCTTACCAATTAAATATTCAGCAGGAACATTTAATTCGGTAATGCCAGCTTTCTCAATGAGTCGAATATGACGCATTGAGATACGACGACCTTGCTCAATAATTACCTTGCCTTTTTTATCTGTAATATCTGCAACGGCAATTTCACCTCGAATCCGTTCTGGAATGAGGTCTAGCACATATTCGTCTTCTTTTATATGGAATGTATTGCTTTCAAAGAAGGTGCCCAATATTTCTTCAGAGGTATAGCCCAAAGCACGCAATAAAATTGTGGCAGGCAATTTACGACGTCGATCGATTCTGACGAAGATGGAATCTTTAGGATCAAATTCAAAATCTAACCAGGAACCACGATAAGGAATCACCCTAGCTGAATATAATAATTTACCGGACGAGTGAGTCTTGCCTTTATCATGCTCGAAAAATACACCCGGTGAACGATGCAACTGAGAAACCACAACTCGCTCGGTACCATTAATAACGAAACTACCCGTTTCGGTCATTAGCGGCACTTCGCCCATGTAGACTTCTTGTTCTTTAATATCTTTAACGACTGGATTAGCGCTATCTTTATCAAAAACTACCAACCGCACTTTTACTCGCAATGGTGCAGCAAACGTTAAACCACGCATTTTACATTCTTTAACATCAAAAGTGGGTTCACCTAAGGTGTAACTCACATAATCTAATCGCGCATGCCCAGAATAACTGACGATCGGAAACACAGCACTAAAAGCAGAATGCAAACCCATGTCCAAGCGTTGCTCAGGAGCGACGTGGCTCTGTAAAAAGCTTTCGTAGGAATTTAATTGTGTCGCTAACAAATCCAGCTTATGATTTTTCAGAAACGCTGATTCTAAAGCGCTTGGTCTCTTACCAAAGTTTTTACGTATTCTTTTTTTCTCGGTATGCGAATAACTGATATCAGTAGATTTACTCTGTCTTTTATCATGGTGTGTCTGTGGCATGCGTGTTCCTCATTGTCAATGAACAATTTCGTGAATGAGTCACAAAAAAATGGGGGCACCAATCTCTAAGATTAGTGCCCTAATTACTTTTGATTGCTTACTTGACCTCGACGGTCGCGCCAGCTTCTTGCAATTTCTTCTTAATGTCTTCTGCTTCGTCCTTAGAAACGCCTTCTTTAACTGGAGAAGGTACGCCTTCAACCATGTCTTTAGCTTCTTTTAAGCCAAGACCGGTGATAGCACGAATCACTTTGATAACTTCAATTTTGTTTGAGCCAAAATTGGTCATTACCACGTTAAATTCGGTTTTTTCTTCAGCAGCAGCTTCGCCAACTTCCCTTGCCGCCTGTGCTGCCATAGCAGGGGCTGTAAAACTAACTCC
>DJAM01000028.1 GCA_002429595.1 Coxiellaceae bacterium UBA6002 | reverse complement strand
CAAGGACAGCATTACTTATTTATTTTTATCATGATATTTCTGATGATATTCTTCAGCACGATAAAATGTCGTTGCAGGTACGATCTGGGTAACGATATGTAACTGACTCTTATTTTCTAAATCTTGTTTCGATTGTTCTGCTAGACGTTTTTGTTGTTCTGAATGGTAGAAAATCACTGAGCGATATTGACTGCCCACATCTAATCCCTGACGGTTGGGCGTCGTAGGATTATGAGTGCGCCAAAATACATTCAATAAATCCTCATAAGTCACTTGCTCAGGATCAAATTCGACCTGAACAACTTCTGCATGGCCCGTTGTGTTAGAACAAACTTGGGTGTAAGTAGGGTTCGAGGTCCCCCCACCTTCATAACCAACTTCTGTTTTGATCACACCTCGGATATTCTGAAAAGTATGTTCAACCCCCCAAAAGCAGCCTGCTCCAAAAGTCGCAGTTTCTGTCATAATTACCTCCTTTTTTATTATAGTAGTTGGCCAAAGTGAACTTTGGTGCAGTATTTAAATCTAACCTTCCCTCGCATTTCATGTTCTTTAAAAATTATCGCTAGATCATTCATCATGACATTAAAGTTTGGATCATCAGCGGGTAAGCAGTAAGAAGTTGACAGTAATCTGCCCTGCAAACCATCCCAGTCCAATAATTGCTCATTGGCGAAGATTGTGGTGTGCATTTTGTTTGGTGAAAAAAATTCTTCTGTGACAGACAAATCAAATTTTTGGGCGGCGGTGTTTTGGTAATCTTTGGAATATTTTAATAATAACTGTTCGTAATCATTCACTATTGGTGTCCTTTGGTCGCGCACATTAAAAATTAATGCCACCCACCCTTGTTTAGTTAGAATTCGCTTAAATTCGATTTTAGTTTTTATAGGATCGAACCAATGAAAGGCTGTGCCAACAGTAATGAGATCAATACTATGATTTGGCAGTGTAGTGACTTCTGCGCTTCCTTCGACACTCACAAAGTTGGGATATTTTGCTAACGTTTGTTCGGCTTCATGACGCATATTGGTATTTGGTTCAACAGCATAGACACAATTACCTAATTCCAAGAGCAACATCGTTAAAATACCCGTTCCTGAACCAACGTCTGCTATCACAGCATCGGCTGTTAGGCCGCACTGCAATTTTAATAGTTCGATAACTTCTTGTGGATACGAAGGACGGTATTTTGAATAATAGGGAACAGTATTAGTAAATCGTTGCGTGGGATCTTTTTTCAACTTCGCTTCTCATCCTTGAGATCTAGAGGGTTTTTCTTTAACATACCTGATTCTTCGCTCGCATTGCAATAAAACAAATTCACATGGATGGTCTATGAAAAAATTGGCATGTTTGTTAGCGTTACTATCTCTTTCCTCCCCTGTCTCTGCCGCCATGCTCAACGGCATTGATGATTTTCAAGTCAACGTACCTCTTTTTAAAGGCGGATTTGAGCTTGGGATTGCGGCGCTGTATCTTAAGGCAACGGCGCCTGAATTAGATTATGCAGTTAGTTTTGATTCAAGGACTTTTGATGATGGGCGGCTGAGGGATGTTCAACCTAAATTCAAGTTCGGCTACAATGTCTTCGTAGGTTATGAATTTCCTTGTTCTGGCCACGATGTTCGATTGTCCTATCTTAACTTCGATGAAAAAGACTCTGAACATAATGCTCTCAATGCACCTGGCTTCATTGCCACTATGCTAGACCCAACCACTATACTCGTACCTGCTGAAATTGGAACAGTGGAACAAGGCGGCGTCGTAGTGCCCGGTTTAGTCTTAGTCCCTGAGACTTTGCTCCCAGTCAACTTTACAGTGTCACAAGTGAGTGCTGGCGACACCTTTCGCCAAAGCAATCTCGATTTGGAGTTCGGACAATCGATTAATATCGATAATCTGGCCAGGGTGAGATTGTATGCCGGCTTGCGCAAAGCTCGAGTAACCCATCGCTTAAATGCCACCTACATCTATAGAACGACCCTGACCGAAGACGCAACTATCTTCGTGCCGGAACTTGAACAAAATATCACCACTACTATTACTTTAGTGAACAATCAACTTGCTCAGATTATCAAGGATTCCAGTCATTTTGATGGCCTAGGTCCCAAAGTGGGGATGCAGGGAACATTCTTTTTAGGCGGTGGCGTTGGAATGGTTGCTAATTTATCAGCGTCATTACTAGTGGGTACGATTGATAGTGCTGTGTCTCAGGAATTTTCTGGAAATACTAATTTTACAGTCACGAGTGTCACAGCTGAGGGTACAACGATAGATCCTGTGACGTTAAGCGATCTAAGTGTTCCGGTTGGAGCTGTTCTTCCTGCAGATGGTATTCTACCTGAACAGCTAATTACTCATCCAGATAGAACAATTGTGGTGCCAGACTTCGAAGCAAGGGTTGCTTTGAACTACACCTATCCAATTAAGTATTGTAAGGCCGTTGACTTTGAGCTTGGGTATTATATCAACCATTATTTTAATGGTGTCGCAAGACCAACTCTATTTGATATTAACGTAAGAAATATGGATGCTGATTTCGAAGGGCCGTACTTTGCGATTAATGTAACAATTTAATCATTATCATTCCCGCTTGCGCGGGAATGATAATGTGCAATGTTACCAGCGTCGATCAGAACCACCGCCACTGCCACCGCCAGTACGTCTTTTACGATCGTCTTCACGAGCCATGTTTACTCTGATTTTACGACCTTTAAACTCTGTGCCATCAGACGCTAAAGAAGCTTGAGCATCTTTTTCAGAGGCAAAAGTAATAAAGGCAAATCCTTTTGAACGTCCTGTTTCGCGGTCGGTAATTAATTTGACATCTTCGAACTCGCCGAATTGACTAAAGTGTGATTCAAGGTCAGCGGTAGTTGTATCGAAGGATAAATTACCAACATAAATTTTATTTTGATTCATAGTAACATCTCTAAATTATTTTTGAAAAAATGGAGAGCTGATAGTAACACAAAATGAAAAAATATAGTAGGTTTATCGAGGCCTCCAATTGTAAATTGTCTCAATGATATAGTTTATATCTGCCTCTACACCTTCCCACAATGGCAAACGTACTATTTTTTTGTAAAGTGACTCGCAAACCGGCAAACTTTTAGTATTTCCAAATCGCTGACCCGCAGGCGCTAAGTGCAATGGCACATAATGGGATGATGCTGCGACGCCATGGCTATTCAGATGTTTCTTAAACTCAACTGCAAGCTGTTCACTGGAGGCGATTAAATAATAGTTATGTGCATTATGTGCACTTCCTTCTGGGATAACCGGCCTACGAAATGAAAATTGGGTTTCGAAATCTTTTAATTGTTCTTGATATTGATTCCAGGTCGCTAGCCGCCTGCCATTGATTTCTTCTAATCGATTGAGTTGCCCATATAACAATGCTGAACCTAACTCATTAATAGAGTAAGAAGATCCTAAATCTTGCCAGGTATATTTATCGACCTGCCCTTCAATAAACGCTTCACGGTTGGTCCCTTTTTGCCAAATAACTTTGGCACGTGCTAGAAGATCGGAATCATTAATGATTAGGGCACCGCCCAAACCTGAAGTAATATTCTTGGTGTTATGAAAACTCAACGCACCTAAAGAGCCAAACGTTCCTAAATGCTGATTAAAATATTTGGCACCAATGCACTGCGCGGCATCTTCAATAATTTTGAGTTGATAACGCTCCGAGATTTCTTTAATGGCGCTCATGTCACAACCAACACCACCATAATGCATTACGATAATAGCCTTAGTCTTGGAAGAAATGACGGGCTCAATTTGGTTGGGATCAATATTCAATGTAATCGGATCGACATCGACAAAAATAGGCTTAGCACCAAATAAAGCAAACGCATTTGCGGTAGAAACAAAAGTGAAGCTTGGAATAATCACTTCATCTCCTGGCGCCAAGTTGAGCAATAACGCGGACATTTCCAAAGCTGCAGTGCATGAATGCGTTAGTAATGTTTCAGTTTGGTACCAACTTGTTAATAAAGAGCGGCAAAGCTTCGTGTATTTTTCAGCAAGAATATTTTCGGGTTGATTGAGCAATTCAGTTACTGCTGCAATCTCCTGTTGACTAAATTTGGGTAGTGTTAGTGGAATGTGATTAGCCATAAAAAGACGCCTCATATCGTGCAATTTTTTGAGTATAACGTTATTATCTCTTATAAAATACCCATGCAATTTATAAAAGAGAGGTCACGTAATATATGGCTAATGAAAAGGTGACGATAAAAACACCCGATGAAATTGCTAAAATGCGGGTTGCAGGACAACTTACCGCTAAGGTTTTAGAAGCCGTCAGTGATTTTATCAAACCAGGAATTACCACCGCTCAAATCGACGAATTTTGCGAACGATATATTGTTGATACTTTAAAAGCACTTCCAGGTAGCAAAGGTCAATACGGCTATCCCTTCACGGTTAATACCTCTTTAAATAAAGTGGTCTGCCATGGAGTACCCTCTCCTGAACAAGTTTTAACCAAGGGCGACATCTTGAATGTCGATGTCACAGTTATTAAAGATGGCTACTATGGCGACAGTAGTAAAATGTTTACAATCGGACAAGTTGCCACACACGCCCAACGTCTAGTAGACGTCACCCAAGAATGCCTTTATTTAGGAATTATGGCAGTCAAGCCCGGAGCAACATTAGGCGACGTCGGCAATGCCATCCAAACGCACGCTGAAAAAAATCGCTATTCAGTCGTTCGTGAATATTGTGGCCACGGCATCGGCAAAGCCATGCACGAAAATCCTCAAGTAGTCCATTATGGCAAACCTGGCCAAGGCCTAAAGCTCGAACCAGGCATGACTTTTACGATAGAACCGATGATCAACCAAGGTAAAGCCGCCGTAAAACTACTCAAAGATGGCTGGACAGTTATTACCGCAGACCGTCGTCTTTCCGCGCAGTGGGAACATACGATTTTAGTAACGGAAGATGGCTTTGAGATTCTGACGTTGCGCGAAGAAGAACAGCCATTCCCTAAGCCAATTGGTCAGAACCGCTAAACCGCTAAATTTTCTCTATAACTCCATTTTTTTTACTTTTTGTCCCCTCTCCCGCTTGCGGGAGGGCTAGGGTGAGGGTGTTTTCCCCCGCCCCCTCACCCCAACCCTCCCCCAAGGGGGAGAGGGAGACTTAGAAAGATAATTACCTTAATGTCATTCATCGTAAAACTGTCATTCCCGCGTAGGCGGGAATCCATCCCTCCAGCCGCACCAAAGATGGATTCCCGTCTGCGCTGGAATGACAATTTTTACAGTTCGATTTTAGTTGAGAAAAAATGACGAGCTTTAGCCAAAACCAAAGGTGGTTGATTCGTCCCAGCTAGCTTTAAATCAACATACCCAGGACGAGAGATAAAGTGCCCCTGCTCTACCCTGACAACTTTTAAATTTTTTGGAATTAAATTAGTCAACTGGATATACGTTGCCAAGCCGCCTAACACTGAGCCTGTGAACGGATCCTCAGGGATGCCAACTGCTGGTGCAAAGCAACGCATGTGAATATGACTTTGCTGCGCAATGGTTTCATTAGTGACAAGTGCGATAGCCACGATGCCGTGTTTTTCTGAAAATAATTTTGTAGATTTTTGGTCAATATTGACTTCTTCGAGTGAAGTTAAATTTTTAACTGTGAGATATAAATCGCGATTATTTTTTTCGAACATTATAGGATGCGTGAGATCAATAATATCGCTCGCAATTCCTAGTGCTTCGGACACTTCTTCATGGCTTAGTTCAGTATTCACTAGATCAACCATCGGTGTTTCAAACTCAATAGTTACCCCTTTATCTTTTTGTAGAGTCACGGCTACTGATAAAATTCCAATTTGAGTTTCTAATTTAAGTGGGTAATACCCCGGCTGATTAATATTGAATTTATTTTGATGAGCCAACATGTAAAGCGCACCCACAGTGGAATGACCACAAAATTTGACCTCGGAGCCATTGGGGGTAAAGTATCGAAGCCGAAGATCTGCTAAGTCACTTTTGAGCAAGAACGAGGTTTCAGATAAATTCATTTCGCGAGTTATTTTCTTCATGGTTAGCTCGCTAAGCTGATCCGCTTCTAAGACCACACCTGCAGGGTTGCCACTAAAAGGTTCGTCAGTGAAAGCATCCACTTGGTGGATTTCGATAGACTTAATTTCAGTTGCCTGTTTTAAATAATTATAAATAGTGGCCCGTGAAACATTTAATTTACACGCTAAGTAACGGGTAGCATCTTGGTAGCGAAAATAATTTTTATCATGAATCGCTAGAATTAAAGTTCGCTTATCTTGTGCTGTTAAATTATTCAGTGAAGTATTTTGAGCAAGCAAATAATCATCAATAACCGCATCGACACATTGTTGCCAGGTACTAACTTCTTCTTGAGTGTCTTTGTCTCTTAAATATTTCTGTAATAACACCTGCAGCGATTCGAACAAAGTGATCTCTGCAATAAGTCGCAGCTGGAAATTATTTTCTAACGGTAAATAAATGAGTTTTGCCTGTTGTGATTTGTTAATAAATATTTTTGTTGCTTCATGGCAATCGACTTTAGGAACTTCGTCAGTCGTCAACCGATTATAAACCGCGCAGATTGCTCCACTTGGATCAACCAATGCAACTTCTAACATTGGTGAAAAGAACTCAGAGAGAGAACCCGCGAGTAATTGATATTGCTCTAGTTGACGACTCACATTAACTCCTATTCCACAAATATTAAACCAATCGAAGCAACTAGGCTGATCGCCATCAGGACATTAAACATTCGCCTGTGCTTATCCTTTGAAAGAATCTTCTGCAGCACTGTACCAAACACTAACCACATACCAAGGCATGGCAATAGCATCACAAAGAAGACCGCACTTAAAGCCGCGGCATTACTAAAATAGCCACTCGCAATCGTGAAGATCGAAACTGCACCAATTGCCATTAACCACGCCTTAGGATTGACCCACTGAAACATGACTGCTTGCAAAAAACTAAACGGCTTGACTGTCGACCGCTTACTGCCATCAGTCAACGAGGTTTGCAATATCTGCCATGCAAGGTAAACCATGTAAAGTGAACCAATAATTTTTAAGGCTTCTTTGATCCAAAGATATTTTACAAATACCGCCCCAAATCCAAGCGCAACTATTAATAACATCATTGGAAAGCCTATGCAGATGCCCAAAAAATGCGGAAAACTTCGACGTAACCCAAAGTTCATGCCGGAATTCATGATCATAAAGTTGTTTGGCCCTGGTGTCAGCGAGCTTGAAAGCGTGAATAGGATCAAGGGCAGTAGATTATGCATGACGCCTCCTTTTTGTTTAGATTTAGAATTATATTCTAAATTGGAATTTTATGCTATCCTTGTTATTAAAATGCTTGTCACTGCCACTATTCTTTGTCATACCGGCGAAGACTCGGTTGTCATTCTCGCGATCTCCTTTGTCATTCCCGCGAAGGCGGGAACCCATGCTTGAAGCCACTCC
>DJAM01000070.1 GCA_002429595.1 Coxiellaceae bacterium UBA6002 | reverse complement strand
AATACCGCTTCGCTTTAAAGCTTTCTTCCAAGCTTTGGTATTGCAATCAGCAACAGACTTACCGTTATAAACAAAAACATATTGATGATGTTTGCCTATTTGTTTCCGGATAATTTCTATTGCTTCTGAATTCAAAGGTACTGGAATAGCTTTTTTCGCCTTTGCTTGATCTGGATGAATCCAAGCATGTCGCTTGATTAAATCCAAATTTTCCCATTCAAGACCGGTGATATTGGACATCCTTAACCCAGTTGCTAAAGCAAATGAAGCCATAGCGGCAAGGTGTGATGGCAGATGAGCAAGAAGACGGTCTGCCTCCTCGCGAGTTAGCCAACGGATGCGCCGACTTTCCTCTTTCAGCATGCGAATAGCAGGGGCTTTATCAAGCCAGCCCCATTCTCTCTCAGCTTTACGAAGGATAGCCCGCACGATTTCTAGCATGCGATTAACGGTGGAAGATCTAACACCTTCCTTTAGTTTTTCTGCTGTAAGCGTATCGAGCATTTCCCTAGTGATATCTTGAAGTTTTACAGCCCTTAAAAATGGATCGAGCCACTTTAGATGGCTTTTATCATCATTAAGACTTTTTTTATGTTGAGATTCTGACAACCAGCGCATAACTGCTTCCGCCCAAAAATAATCAGGCTTTTCCCTTAAGTAAGTATTCTTCCATAGATCAGCCTTTATTTGGTCGTGGAGCCTTTGAGCTGCCGTTTTATTAGAAGTCCCAGTTGATCTTCGTATTCTTTGACCATTGTGGCGGATAGTAATCCACCACACGTTTTTTCTTTTGTAGAGTGACATTGGTTTCTCCTATTCGGATAAGCCAACGATACTTTAGCGGGGGAAGCATAAAGCGATCGCAGGTATTGCGCAAGGTCATCTTCAAAAAAACACCAACGCTTTCCTGGCTTAGCTCCTGGAATCAGGCCGTTAAAAGCTTTTCTTCTTAGACTTCCAGGCGACATGTTTAGATAAACTGCAGCTTCTTCTAAGGTAAGTGTTTTCAGATTTTGCTTGGAATTGTTCACGATAACCTCCAAGAAGCAGGTATACCAGAAAGGTTTACTAATAGGATGGTGATATTATTTTATTGAGGTAATTAGAGAAATCTTTTACCAATGCATTGGTTTTTAGAAAAAGATACTCAATTTGATTTTTATAAAGAAATGGGTTCCAATATATGAGCGTGGATCACCGGGTGATCAGACCCAGTAATCCACTAACCAAGTAACTAACAGGAGTAGTTAAATGGCTAAATGCATTGTAACTAAAAGAAAGTCTGAGTTAAATCTCACATCTCAGCAATCCGCACTTTTTCAAAACATCATTCTCGTTGGCAACCAAATGTCTGATCTTTTAAGGCAGCTAGACAAGCAAGCGCTGTTACCAGAGCCTGCTCGAAAGCTTCCTATGAAATGGGGCAATTTGATGGTCAGACTGCTTGATTTTTTGATTTAGTGTTCACTTGCTAGGGTAGTACTGCTACCCTAGCAACCCATGTCTCGCTATTTTTGTTATTTTCTATTAGTTTTTCTCTCTTCAAGTCAACAAAAAATCAGTGCGTTAAGCGTCGAATCTATTTACCTTTATGGACACATCGTAAGTTATTTCGCACAACAAAATCAGCATTTCCTGCTTCTTCATTATGTTCAATTTTATTAAAATTCGTGGTTTTTGTATTATTTTGATGTGGCCCAGTGAAGTACTAAAGAAACTACGTGTTTTTTTACGGTGTTTACCTCTCAAAGATGGGTTAAACTTGAGTGCCACATTTCATTTGAGATATTGTATGAGTCCAGATGAGATTAATTTTCAAGCCTATAAATATGCCGAGGCACACCTTCCTACCCTTGAATCGATTTGTCAGCCTTTGTCAGACCTTAAAATCCAAGTCTTTGCTTATTTTAGGTTCTTTAATGATGGGAGGTATCTGTATCTTTGCAATCACCTGGAGTGGTTAAAGTTCTGCCTGCAACATGTGCACAGTAACGACAATACATCTCTAGGGAAAGAAATTGGCTTGGTTGGCCACGACGAATATCATTGCTTTCTATGGCCCACGCGATGCGAAGATTATTTATTGTCAGCACTCTATGAGCATGACATATGGAATGGGCTTAGCATCTTCAAACAACGAGACGACTCAGTTGAGCTATGGGGGTTTGCCTCTCATCGACAAGCCACAGACCTTCAAAGCTTTTATATCGAAAACCTTGAGTTATTAAAAAAATTCACGGGGCTATTTAATAACACCGCCGCCAATCTTATTCTTCCCTCCAGCAGTAATCTTGCCATCTATAAAGATTTTACGAACAGTGATGCCCTACTCGATGACTATGAGAGCAAGTGGGTTTTTGATTTTATAAACGCCACCCCGCTAACAAAATATCCGCTCCTGCACAATAATAAAGAAATTTTTCTTTCAAAAAGAGAGATGCAATGTACCCATCTGTTGGCGATGGGTAAGTCCGTTAAGCAGATGGCTTTGGCACTTGAGATGTCAGATCGAACAGTTGCGAAACATCTTGAGAATATTAAAAAGAAATTTGAGCATCAGGATAGATCTCAGCTCATTCAGATTTATAAGGATAGTATTTTGAATTGGTTATAGGGTGATGGGCGTCACTAGAAATCGAGGTGTTGAATATCGCTATCTGAAGTCAATGTCAAAAGTGAGCAGAGCACTCACCCTTATTAACATCCCCACATTTTTTCATATGAGAGTGGTTTCCGGCAGTAAATTTTTTATTTTGAGCAATAATCGCAAGCTTTTGGATCTCTTTGCTCAGGAAGACAATGCGGTGGGAGACTTTATTGAGAATTCCTTGCATTCTTTTTCTCAAGGTAAACTTTCTGTTCATCTTTGGCTGGAATCAAGTAGGGAGAATTTTATTCATCAATTAGCGAAACATGATATCGCTCATGGTGTTAGTCTTGTCTTATACTTGGATAATAGACTGGATATTTTCTCGTTTGCATCAAGTAAAGAGCGCGAAGAGATGAGAAATTTCTACCTGAATCATGTTCGCTTGCTAAAGCGTTTTATTGTTTATTATAAAAATCAAGCAAAAAAAATTTTGCTAGCGATGGAACAACATTATAGGACAGGTACTGGTTTGGATGTTCTCCTAGAACAAAAAAGCCAAAAAGATAAGCATATAGCCACCTACCAGCTTAAATCGGCATTACGACCGCATCAGTTGATAATAAAAAATAAATTAAATGCTATCATTCAGCTAACGATTAAAGAGACACTTTATTTACAACATTATCTTGAAGGAAAGAGCGTCAGGCAAATCGCAGAACAGTTGTATGTTTCCCCTAGGACAATTGAATCTTGTCTAGAGAATTTAAAATATAAGACAGGCTGTTATTCGAAGCATGAATTACTCTCTCTTTTGTTTGAAAACACCTTAAATCACAGTGAGTTTATCCTATGAACGATATTTTAAATATTGACGAATTAAAAAATGCATTAAAAGATTTTGCTGAAGTAAGAGATTGGCAGAAATTTCATAACCCTAAAAATTTAGCAATGGCATTAGCCGTTGAAACCAGTGAACTTGTCGAAATCTTTCAATGGCTATCCGATGAGGAGGCTAAAAAAAATAGCCGTTGCTCCTGCCATTTTAGAAAAGTGTTCTCATGAGCTGGCAGATATTTTACTCTATACCATCCAATTAGCCGCGGCTCTGAATATCTCTCTTTCTCAAGCGATTCAGAACAAACTTAAAGTGAATGCAGAAAAATATCCTGCCTGAAGGTGAGAACACACTTTTTTAGCAAACCGTTTAACTTTTTTCCGATTAAATCCCTACCGTAAAATGCACATTTTCTACGTGGTTTTCCCGCTTAAAATTTTATTACCCTTCGTTATGATGGAACATGTGATAGTCAATTCCGACTGAAAAGTTACCAATTTTATGGTACTCGGAAGTGTTGCTTTCAAGACACCCAAAAATTGGTACTGTTTTTCGATAGCATGGACGCCTGTGAATAGACAGAGGTCTGCCATGCATCAACAGGGGCTACAGAAAGCTATCCAATTCTTTGGGTCACAGCAGGCCTTGGCGGCAGCCCTGGGTGTGAGCCAGCAAACGATTAGCAGTTGGTTGACGCGTGGTTCCATTCCCCATCAATACATTCTAAAAATTATTAGTCTCACCCAAGGCCAAGTCAGTCATTTTGATTTAGTTCCCCATGAGTCAGAGATGTATGAGTTACTGAATGCCTGTCTTCATGTGATAAAAAGCTATAACGAAAAAAATGTAGCAACATCTGATCCTCGCCTGAAACGCAAATACGACAAATTGAAACAATTAATTAATCAGGAATCCTTACCCGCTCTCAGTCCGGTTTTAGCGCCAGCGGCAGAGGATTCAGTGACGGCCTTTGAAGTCTATGAATCCATTTGGCACCGGTTAAATACACTGTTTCAAAAGAAAAGAAAGCTACCGGTGAAGGATTATCCTAAGGTGTTGTCTTATTTTTGGACGAACGGAATAGGCAGAGAGTTTCATGCTCTTCGGATGTCTGTGAGACTTCTAGCCCTTTATCTCATCACCTGTGTGCATGCCAATTTGTTGGGTGTTTTTTATCTGCCCATTGTTTATATCGCACATGATTTAAATTTAAGTGAAAAAGAGATTTATCAAGGATTAGAGCAATTAAAAAACCTCGATTTTTGTAGTTACGACAAAGCAATGCAGTATGTTTGGGTGCATGAAATGCTCAATCATCAAGTGTCGTCCACTCGTGAATCAAAACAAAGATTGTTGTTAATCATCAATGCCGAATTGCGATTCTTACCGCCGCTTCTTTTTCGCACCGAGTTTAATCAAAAATATGGCCCTTTACTACTTTCTGAATAGATTTACACCGCCAAGGAGATCAGCATGAGACTTTACGGAAGCATTCATACCTCATTGTGGTTTGATGCCAATTTTAATCAACTCTCAGATCAAGCCCGATTATTGATGGTTTATTTACTGAGCTGTCCCCATGGCAATCTACTGGGATGCTTTCGTTTGCCTCCTGGATTCGTGTGTGAAGATTTAAAATGGGAACTTGAAAAAGTAACGACTACTTTTCAAGAATTGATTGAAACTCATTTCGTTAAGTTTGACATCAGGACCAATTGGATATTGATTCTGCCTTTCCTAAAAAGTAATCCCATTGTTAATGTCAATCAAGGACGCTGTGTTGAAAAACTGTGTCACCAAATGCCTACTGATTTCATACTGCTGATTGATTTAATCGATATTCTTCGATCCTTTGAAAAATACCTTCCCGTTGATTTTTTTGAGAGATGGCCATACCCCTCCCATACCCTATCCGATGGGTATCGAAACAAGAATAAGAATAAGAATCAGAATAAGAATTTATATATGTCGGGCAAGCCCGACATTCATCTGCTTGAAATTTCTCATGTTGAAAAAAAACAAGAAGAAACTGACATAGCCGACATAAGAGAAGATGCGCTCAGCCTATTAGCTTTTTTAAACGAGAAGACAGGAAGAAATTATCGTCCGGTAAAAGCAAATTTAAAGCTCATTGTCGCTCGATTAGAATCCGGTGTCTCCGTGACTCAATGCAGACAAGTCATCGCCAAGAAAACACGTGAATGGCAGGATGATATCAAAATGGCTGAGTACCTGCGACCTGCCACCTTATTCAATGCCACTAAATTTGAACAATATTTGGGGGAACTGATTCCTGTTGATTTGGAAAGGGATGATTCATGAGTAACTATTGTCCGGATTGTAAAGCGCGATTAGGAAAAAATAAGGTTTGCTCTTGTGGATGGATAAACAAGGAAAAGCCCGTAGCTGTTTCAGATAATCGTTGCGTGTATCGCCTAGGAGAGCGACGCTGTCCGCTTCCAGGCACACTATCGCCTTACATTAGTAAGTCGGATACTTGGTATTGTTCCGGTCATTTTTGGTCACAAAATGATCCGAGCCTTGCAGAGGCGCATCTGAAATATGCTGAAAAAAATTATGAGCGCATCCTCGCGGAAAGTGTCTCTTGGCGAGTAAAACTGTTGAAGCAACTCGATGAGGAAGCAAAAGCTAGTAGAAGCAGCAAAGAAAAATCAGACTTCAAAAAATCATCATAAAAACTAGGAGAATAGAGGCATGATTCAAGATAAATTTGATGCATGGAAAAGATCAGAGGAACTCTTGGCATTGCAGGCATGGGGTAAAGTGGAATCAACATTGAAGCACCTGGGAAGAGAAAGTTATATTATTTTTAACGATCCTCTTATTTCTATCATCCTCTCAACAATGGGCAGCTGGCCAATACTCTGCGGTAGAGCGCTTGATGAGATGCCATCCATAGCTAACTTATTCATGGAGTTGTATTTGCATTACTTAGCACTATTCAGAATGCATGGCGACATCTAAGAAACAAATTTTGGAAGTTAAGTTAACTTTAGAGGAAAAAGCATGTTAAATGAAAATAAAAATAAAGTGTATACCTTAGATGAATTATCTCCACGAGAAAAAGAATGTGTAAAACTCATTTTGCAGGGAAAAACGGCGAAAGAAGCGGCAAGTATTTTACATTTAAGTCCTAGAACAATTGAATTTTATCTTATGAATGCTAGAAAAAAATTAAGCATCACTCGCATGACACAAATCCTAAAAGAAGTTTGGGCGCAATAAAATTATTTTTATAAGTAGACTTTCATTTTCAGTATATATACTGTAATGACAGAACTCACGTTTCTCCACAAAATAGCTTTGTTATTTTTAACGTGGGAAACGGCGATGACATTACCGCTTATTGACCTTAGTAAATTTTCATTACAAGAAACCCATCAAAAAGCATTGAAAAGTTTTTCTTTATTTTCACCTGAAGCGTTGAATCACCTTTGTGAGGCGAATCGTTATTACGATCAAATCCCCTCCTTATTTTTAGGGTTAAGTGGAAAAGACTCTACGCTTCACCATGAAAATTTGGTTGCTGCTGCCAAAGCATATGATTCGACAGCTTTTAAAGAACATACAACTTTATATCTCAACGATGTTCATAAAAAACAAATGCATAACTGGTATGTCAATCAACACACTACTTTAAACAATGATTGGCAGTGGAAGAGGTTGCAAGGTGCCTGCTTAACGCGTGAACAAAAAGAAAAACTTTTATCTTTAAAAACAGCCTGGATGAAACACGCTAACTATTCGTTTTACACCAGTCAAGCATTAATTGCCGTGATCGATCACTATCTTCCTGTCTTTGAGCAGTATTTGAGTCTGCTTAAATCTGAATATCAAATCAACAAGAATAAACTCTATTGGGCAGATAGAAGGCATATTAAAAATTATATGGTAATTCTTACTCAACAGATTCAGAAACTACGCCAAGGGATAGCGCAGGCTATGTTAGCGCGTTTAAAAGTAGCCTCTGATACCAAAGATATTCACTGTGACGATGTGACTTATCATCTCGCTCATCAACTAAAAAACATGAAATTGTTGAAAGAAAATTTCATGTTGCCGCCACAGCCTCGTCATGATTTATCAGGAAATATTTTCGTGCAATACCATCAATTTATACAACAATTTGGAACAAGAGCGCAAATAGGTGACTTAGATAAATTGTGCTGGAATCAGCCTGATGAACAGCATGTTCTCCTGCGAAAAAATAACAATGCGGTGGTGATCCCCAAAATTTTTGAGCGTGATATCAAACAGCCTTCTATTTTTGCGAAATTATTTGGATATTATTCGAGTGATTTTTTACAGGCCCAATTTCCTTTTATCACGACACTTCGTTTTTTACCTCAGCCAAAGAGTGAATTTAAGTCATTATTTTCTTTTTATCCTAATACTAAGTGGGAGGAGTTGCATCAGCTCGAAAAACAAGTGATGCAACAAAATGGCATCGCCGAAAACCAAAAACCTAAAGGATTTTGGAGCCGACTTTTTGGTCATCATAAACAAAAGTTTTTAAGCAACTGGCAAGCTTATTTACGAGAACAACAAAAACAAATTGTCGAGGTAATGTTAGATTATGCGACTTTTATTACCGAACAGCTTAAAACCCGTTTGACTCTTGAGCTCGATTCTGAGGAGCTGTGCACACCAGATTTCCAATCGCATTTGAGAAAATTTGTTGAAGAATTACAGGCTGCTGTTTCTCATGTGAACTTGAATCTTGATAACACATCACGGTATCAGATTTTCATTCAAACTGTAGAGCGTGTTCTGACCTTACCGGCTGAGAGAGAACGTCAAAAAGCTCAGCAGAATAAAGAACAAACGGAGAAAGGTATTGAGGCAATTTATGATATTAGCTTAGATGAAGACAATCCTTTTCGGCCAGTTCCAGCCCAAAATAACCTTAAAGCTTGGGAAAATCTCCTGTCTGGATTAATGCCCACTGAAACATACTTTGATTATCACAGTCAGGATTTTAAAGACAAGGTCGTACAGCTTGAGACATTTATCGAATTTAAAAAACTGAATGGTTGGCGGATGGATAAAGAAGAAAAAATTCAGAAAATGATCAACAAATTATTTGAAGTTTATCTCAACACCTGGGTTAGGATGCCTGAAGATAAAAAGCAAGAGGCCATCGACCATTTAACCTCATTTGAACAAGCTTTTGAGAATATTGCTCCTAAGGTACTACGAGATAAGGTAGAGGATCTTATTAACGTACGCACAGAATATAATTGGTTCACCTTTCAAGCCAAATGTCACAGCTTACTCACGAGTTGTCATTCCACCTGGTTAAGTGAAGATAAAAGTTTAGAGCAGTTGGAGGATTATTTGAGATCTAAGTTTAAAGACATTTCTTTACCAC
>DJAM01000145.1:36796-73336 GCA_002429595.1 Coxiellaceae bacterium UBA6002 | reverse complement strand
TGCGGGAATGACAGCTAGTACATTTAGAAAGATTCAATATCTAACATCACAGGGTAATGATCTGAATAGCCCCTTTGTAGTACTTGGCAGCGACACGATCTGATTGATGCTGTCGTATAGATTCGATCATAACGTCCCGTCAGTTTGAATGGACCAAATCTCCAATGCCAAGTCTTGACAGAATAAGGAATCTTCTCAAACAATAAATCTCGAAGGCCATGCTCTCGTAAATAAATTGCAGCGGCACCATTATCATTTTCATTAAAATCACCCGCAACAATCACAGGCAAACGGGGATTCAAATAATGATAATAATAGTTTATTTCTCGCCAGCGTTTTGCAGGTGTGATCCACAATGCTTCACCCAAAAAACCAATACTGTTGTGGCTAATTAGTTTCGGATTTAAATGGACATTCAAGACTTGTACGTAACCTTTGGGAGTTTTGATAATAAATATACATCCTGGAAACCAACCGTAAATCGGCGGGAAGAAATAGCTCTTAACAATCGGATACTTGGAAAGAATACCTAAACCATCTTCCTGCGCTTTATCATTGCAATGTCGAAAATATCGGTAGGGATATACGTGTTTAAACGTGCGATCAAGTTTATTTTCAGTAAAACAGTAAGTCTCTTGCAGCACCAGAATATCGGGATTTATATCATGGATAATCTTGGTAATGCTATCAGGATTACACTTGCCCTTGCTGGCGTTTTGCCAATAAATATTATAGGTTGCAAAGCGAATGGCACAAGGTGGTTTACATTCAACATTAGTTTGCTTGGGAATATTGGCGCAACTGGTCAGGAGAACTGTTGTAATTATCAATACTATTCTAAGCATCCTAAAACCATCATCCATGAAGGTTTTTTAATACTAGTCCTTGCTCTGAAAATTACCAGTTTGCTTATGGCAGTAATTCTTGTAAGCGCTGTATTCTTTTTTCAAGTGGCGGATGGCTCGCAAATAAAGACAACCACACGCTACCTTGTGAAATTTTAAAAGCAGCTAGAGAAGGAGCTCGATTATCGATGATTTCTGTATTTGCTTGCAATCGTCTTAAAGCGCCAATCATGGCGTTTTTGCCCACTAGCTTGGCACCACCTAAATCGGCGCGGTATTCACGTCTTCGCGAAAAAGCAGCGACAACAATATTACCTAAAAGTGTAAATAGGACGCTGAAAATCATACTAAAAGTTGAGTACATCATTATTGGAAAGCCGCTTGAATTTTGATTTTCGCCACGAGACATGGCTAGAGAAAATGTGTAGGCCAAAATGCGCGACAGAAAAAGAGCAAACGCGTTGGTGATACCTGTGATCAACGTCAAGGTGACCATATCACCATTAGAAACGTGTGAAACTTCATGGCCTAACACTGCAGCGACTTCCTCGTCATTCATGTTTGCTAGTAGGGCACTTGAGACTGCTACCAGGGCATTATTTTTTGAAGGTCCAGTTGCAAAAGCATTTAATTCGGGTGAATCATAAATACCTACTTCTGGCATTTTTTCAATTCCTAATTTTCTCGTCAGATCATAAACAATATTCACTAATCTTCTTTCTTCACCAGCAGCAGTATTTGGATCAATCATCTGCATACCCGTTGAGCTCTTCGCGATCCACTTGGAGATAAATAAGGAGATAAATGCACCCGCAGTTCCCCAGATAGCACATAAAATAGCTAATGTTTTATAATCGATCCCTTGTGCGGTTAAATACCGATCGAACCCTAGTAATGAGGTCACGATCGAAATGGTGAGAACCACGAATAAGTTAGTGAGCAAGAAAAGTACAACTCTTTTGAACATTGTGTAGGCTCCAATAATCTTTCTGAATATTATATACCATGACAGGATTGTCATTCCCGCGCAGGCGAGAATCCATGGTAGTTGCAACTGAAAGCATAGATTCCCGCCTTCGCGGGAATGACAAACCTAGCGGGGATGACAAACCAATCGGAATGACAAGTCTCTTTGCTTCGAGTGTATGGCTAAGCTATATTGCGCATATGAATCACTTATATAAATTTAAATATTATCTTTCAGAATCGGAATGGCTGGTGCCAGATGACAGTTTTGCTGTTGAAGATCAGACATTGAAAGAAAGTATTTTTACTCTAGGTAATGGCTATCTTGGGAGTCGCGGGACTTATGAGGAAAATCCGCAAAGGTCAGACCAGGGAACGTTCTTTGCGGGTATCTATAATAAGAATGGTCAAAAAGTTGCCGAGCTACTCAATGCGCCCAATCCTTTCTTTTTAAGGCTTTCAGTTGATAATCAATTTTTAGAAGCATTCCAAACAAATACTGGGCACCATCGCACTTTGGATATGAATAAAGGGTTATTGCATAGACAAACCTTGTTTAGGACAGAAACGGGTACAGTAATTGATTACCAAAGTTTGCGTTTTTTATCGATGGCAGACAAACACCTAGGGGTCATGACTGTAGATGTTACCAGCCATGATCGTGACCTGTTATTGACGTTTGATATCAGCATCGATCTGAATGTTTATAACCTTAGTGTTACGTCTCAAACTAAGTTTTTTGAAGTCGTTCGCGAGGAGCACGAAGGCAGTCTCTATTTTTTAACTGTTAGATCGTTAGATGGACAGCATGAGATTAGCTATGGCCAGCGCACCACCTTCAGTTATAAGGATGAAAACGCTGAACTTTCTAGCTTGAAAACTACTCTTAAAATTGAGCGGGGCAAACCTTTAGTTCTTACTAAGTATCTTATTTTTATGACTTCCAACGACATTCCAGATGAAAACGAGAGAAAATTAGCAATTGTTAAAAAATTGCAAACTATTGCGCGCACTGACTTTCATCAAGTTATTGAAGAACACCTGGATGCCTGGCAAGAACGATGGCAGTCGCAAGATATTCAGCTCCAAGGAGATCCTCCATTACAACATGCTTTACGGTTTAATTTATACCAACTGATCATTGCGGCTCATCCTCATGCTGCTTTAAACAGTGTTGCAGCAAAACTTTTAACAGGCGAAGGGTATCTAGGGCACATATTTTGGGAAGCGGAACTGTTGTTACTGCCTGCCTACCTTGCCGCGCAGCCGAGTATTGCGCGGGATTTTTTAGAGTATCGTTTTCGTCGCTTAGCGCCTGCACTGCAGATTGCTGAATCAAAAAACTATCGAGGTGCCTTATATCCTTGGGAGTCAGCGGGAAGCGGTTACGAAGAAACCCCAAAATGGAGTGTCGATCTTGATGGTACGATGACACCCGTGTACACCGCGAAGTATGCCTTCCACGTTAACCTCGCTATTTTTTATGCCATTAACTACTACTATTTAGCCACAGCTGATGTGGAATTTATGCTAAGCAAGGGCTTAGCAATGATGATCTCTTTGTGTCGCTTCTGGAGAAGCAAAATAGCTTTGGACCACAATAACAATCTGTATCAGGTTGAGCATGTTATGGGACCTGATGAATTTCATGTTGATATCAACAATAGTTATTATATAAATTTCTTAATTGCTTGGAGTTTTAAGCGATTAGTAGAACTAGTCACTCAATTCCAAACTGATTATTCCGTACAAACTACTCAATTACTAAAAAATTGTCATTTTTACGAAAAAGATCAAGAAAAATTGTTGCATATCAGCGAAAACATTCACTTGCCGACTAAGAAAAAACTTTTGATCCAATTTGATCAGTATCTAACTCTACGACCAACTGAAAAGATAATGCTCAATGCTGAGGGACTACCCATGATTCCCTCTAATATTTTGGTCGCCGATCTTGGTACCACCCAATACGTCAAGCAACCTGAAGTTGTTTTATTGTTTATGCTTTTTCCTAATTTATTTAGCGATAAAACTAAAGAAGAAAATTTTGAGTTTTATAATTCAAGAACACTACATAGAAGCTCCTGGAGTCCACCAGTGAGTAGTGCAGTAGCCGCACAATTAGGTCAGAACGAGCAAGCCTATCATTATCTCCAGCTGGCATTATTCACAGATTTGAAAAATATTTTTGCTAACAGTCAATCTGGGATTCATGCACCGACTGTTGGTGGGGCGTGGAATGCAATAATACGAGGCTTTGCAGGCTTGGACATTACTGATCAAGGATTAGTTCTGAAGCCTAACTTATTTTCTACCTGGCGAGCTCTGACCTTTAAGATTTTTTACCGAGATTTTTATGTTAATTTTACTTTAGAGCAGGATAAAGTGGCAGTTTTTTTGGAAGAGGCCGCATATCCATTTCTAACCCGGCAATCCAATCGCCCATCCTTCAATTCGGTGAGAATCCAAGTTGGTTCGAAGTTTCGAACGGTGCGTCTGGGTAAAGTTTATTATTTTTAGTCCACTGTTATCCTGCGAGGATGACAATAGCTCGCGGGAATAACACCGATTTGTAAAACTCCAAAAATGTATTATGATTTTTCTTAAAGTCTTTGATTTTAAGGGTCTTTATATGGAATTAAAGAGCGCTATCTTCGACATGGATGGTGTCATTACCGATACCGCTTCAGTACACTTTAAAGCCTGGAAACAGATTTTCGATTCCTATCTTCAGGAACAATCACATACCGATAGCGCCGCGCGGCCCTTTAGCTATGAAGATTATTTACAGTATGTAGATGGTATGAGTCGGATCGATGGCGTGAAGCGTTTTCTATATTCTCGGGGCTTAATTCATTCGATAGATCATCCTAATGGCAAAGAAAATGAAGTTATTGAGAAAATTGCGGATAAAAAAAATCAAGTTTTTTTAGAGCTTCTTGATAAGGATGGCGTCAAGGTCTTTGAAAGTACCATACAGTTAGTAAAAGAATTAAAAAAGCATCAAGTAAAAGCTGCAGTCATTTCGTCTAGCAAAAACTGCCGCGATATTTTAACCAGAGCAAATGTCATTGATTTGTTCGACGTATTAGTTGATGGTCAAGAACTGATACGATTTAATCTTAAGGGCAAGCCTGCACCAGATATTTTTCTTGAGGCAGCAAAGCGTAGTAATTCCAAGCCTCAAGAATCTATCGTAATAGAAGATGCTTTGTCTGGCGTTATGGCTGGTAAAGCTGGTCACTTTGGATTAGTCATTGGTATTGATCGTGATAGAAATCATTTTGAGCAATATAAAAAAGAAGGCGCAGATATTGTTGTTAGTGATTTATCAGAAATCAAAGTCGACCAAATTGAAAACGAGTTAAAAAAAAACATTCCAGTTTTACTAAATGATGTCGAAGACTTTGCTAAGCATCTCAAAGAAAAACATTTATTATTATTTACTGATTTCGATGGTACTTTAACGCCCATTGCACAACGGCCAGAGTTGGCGGCTCTCTCTGATGAAATGAAAGATGTTTTCTATCAATTAAAACAATTTTGTAGCATTGTAGTAGTGAGTGGTCGTGGGCTTAGCGATCTAGAAGAAAAAGTTGCTATTAACGGATTATATTACGCTGGAAATCACGGCTTTGAAATAGTAGGCCCCGAGCATTTCGCAACCAAGTTTGAAATAGGCCAAGAGTATTTAGATGTTATCAGAGTGACGTATGAACAACTCGCAGAAGATTTGGCTGGTATTGAAAATTGTATAATAGAAAATAAACATTTTTCGATTTCGATCCATTATCGCTTAGTAGCGGAACAAGAAGTGCCGCTTATAGAACAAATCGTTCAAAATTACACTCTACAGAATCCAAAATTAGCTATGCACTATGGCAAGAAAGTATTTGAGATCAGACCTAATATCGATTGGAATAAAGGCAAAGCTTTAGAATATATTTTTGATAAACTTAAAGAAGACAATTGCGATTATTTACCTATCTATATAGGTGATGATATCACCGATGAAGATGCTTTTTTAGCTGTAAAAAATATAGGTCATGGCATTTTAGTTTCAGAACATCCTAAGATCAGCTATGCAACTTATCGAATTACTAATCCGAAAAAAACCTATGAACTATTAAAAACGATCTTACTGGTTATTCGGTCACAGCAAAATCTATCACACTTACAACACAATTGGTCTTTATCCTATACAGACTATGAACCTGAACATGAAAAGCTGCGAGAAGCATTATGCACGTTAGGTAATGGCTATTTTGCAACCCGCGGAGCATTAGACAGCTGCCACGCTGATGCAACACATTATCCCGGAACTTACTTTGCAGGTTGTTATAATCGCTTAAAAAGCGTCATTCGAGGTGAGGAAGTGTTCAATGAAGACTTAGTCAATATGCCTAATTGGCTGCCAATAATGTTCAAAGTAAACGATGGCGATTGGTTCGGACTGAAAACCTATGAACTATTAGAATATAAACAGCATTTAAATTTGCAGAAGGGAGTTATGAGTCGTCTAATGCGGGTTCGTGATCGCGAAGGCAGAATTAGTCATCTCGAATTTTTTCGTTTTGTAAGCATGGCAAATCCACATTTAGCACTCCAACGTTTTACCATCACACCTGAAAACTGGTCTGGAAAGATAATGATACAGTCGGGGATTGATGGCTCTGTTATAAATGGAGGTGTAGCACGTTACCAAGAATTAAACTCCAAACACTTAGAGATACTTAAAAAGTGTTCAACCAAAAATAATGAACTTAGTTTATTGATGCGAACAAATCAATCACACATTGAAATTGCTTATACAGCGACTCATTATTTATATCTTAACCACAAACCCATCGAAGTCGATGGAGAAATCAAGTTTGCCGATGAAGCAATTTATCAATTTATTCATTGCGACCTTACGCAAGATAAGAAAATGACACTAGAGAAGAGAGTCGTCGTTGCCACTAATAAAGATACTGCGAGCTCCGATGGTCTGACAGATACTCGAAATCTCACTGCGTATGTGAATCAAGATAGCTATGCCGATTTATTAGAAGCACATTTGCAAATTTGGAAAAATTTCTGGAAACGTTGTGATGTCAAAATAACTGCCGAAGGTGAAGATCAAAGAATATTGCGGTTACATATTTTTCACCTTTTACAAACCATCTCAAAAAACTCTCTTGATTTAGATATTGGAGTGCCAGCGCGTGGACTCCATGGTGAGTCATATCGCGGCCATATATTTTGGGATGAGGTATTTATTATACCCTTCTACACTTTTTATTTCCCGGAAATGGCACGTGCACTGCTCATGTACCGCTTTCGTCGTTTGACGATGGCTCGTCATTTAGCGAATAAGTCTGGTTTCCAGGGTGCAATGTATCCTTGGCAAAGTGGTAGTAATGGCGATGAAGTAACTCAGTTAATTCATCTCAACCCAAGATCGAATCAATGGTTGCCAGACTACAGTCATTATCAACGACATGTTAATGCAGCCATTGTTTATAACATCTGGCAGTATTACTTAATTAGTCATGATAAATCTTTTTTGGCTGATTTTGGTGCCGAAATGATTCTTGAAATAGCACGTTTCTGGGCAAGCGCTACTAGCTATAACAGCAAAACGGGGCGTTATGAGATACGTAATGTGGTAGGTCCGGATGAGTATCATGAAAAATATCCTGATAGCGATGAGCCTGGCGTCAACAATAATGCTTACACCAACGTCATGGCTGTGTGGTCTATTGAGCGAGCACTCGAGGCTTTAGAAATTCTAGACACACAAAGAGTAACTGAGTTAAAAGCTTTACTTCATATCAAAGAAGAAGAAATTGCGCGATGGCGTGATCTCACAACCCAAATGATGGTGCCATTTCATGGTGATAATATTATCAGTCAATTTGAAGGATATGATCAACTGGCTGATTTTGACTGGGATTCATATCTGAAAAAATACGGTAATATTGAAAGACTCGATAGAATACTCAAAGCTGAAAATGACTCGCCTGATAACTATCAAGTTTCCAAACAGGCTGACGTTTTGATGCTATTTTATTTGTTGCCCTTTGAAGAATTACAGGCAATATTGACTAAGTTAGGCTATAAGTTTGATCATGAAGCATTAGTCAAAAATATTAATTATTATTTGAAACGTACTTCTCATGGTTCGACCTTAAGTAAAGTTGTCTTTGCTTCACTCTACCGATATATTGGTGAAGAATTAGCCAATCAATACTACCGCGAAGTTCTAAATAGTGATCTTATGGATCTACAAGGTGGTACCACCGCTGAAGGAGTTCATTTAGGAGCCATGGCTTCTGCTATCAATATCAATCTGTTTTGTTATGCTGGGTTAGCTATTAAAAACCATCATTTAAGTTTCGATCCCAAACTCCCTAAGCGCATCAGTCAATTAAAATTTAATTTACAATATCAACAACAATGGCTAGCGGTGAATATTGAGAAGAATACCATGAAGGTCTTATTAAACAAGGACAGCGATCAATCTTTGCCGATTTATATTAATGAGCATCTATATTACTTGCAACCTAACGACGAACTTAGTGTGACGCTGGAACATTAAGAAATTACAATTTCTTAATACAGCGCTCTATAAAGAATCTTGCAGGTAAGTCTGTATTATCGATGTTTACTACAGCATTGAACAATTGTAGTGATTTTTTAAATTCATGTTGATTATAAAGTCTAATCGCCTCTTCAAAATCTTCTTGAGTGCGTACTTTTAAATTGATTTGCTGTTCAGTTTCATTATCGAAAACCTCGTAAATATTTTCAGCCTCCTCGAGGAATTTTTTGGTATCTAGTCTTCGGATAGCGTAAGCGCCAGGATTTTTCAAACTGTAATAGGTACTTTCTGTAATGAGTAGTGGAACCTGATATTTCTTGGTAAGCTCTTGCAAATCATTAGCAATGTCCACAGCAGTCGAAATAGCTGTACTTTGCATTCGTCGTTCAACACCCACGATCCCTAAGGTGACTAATCCTGTAGCAAGTCCTATTCCGATTTTAGTTTTGAGAGGAGACTGCTCATTTAATTCATCTAATGTTTGGAGAATTGACAACGAAGCATTAAGCGCATCATTTGCTGATCTAAATAATGCAATGAAGGCATCACCAATATATTTATCAATAAAGCCATGATTTTGAATAGTGATAATTTCAATCTCTTTTAGATAGTTATTTAAGAAATAGAAACTCTCTTGAGGACCAATAACTTCTGAGAGGGTCGTAAAATTGCGGATGTCGCTATACAATATGGTCATCTTTTTTTGAACTTGATCGCCTAACTTGATATCGGTGATATTTGATTTATTTAAGTAACGCAGGTATTCATCTGGGAAGAACCGTTCCGAAGCTGCCGTGAGTTTTTTTCTATAATCATATTGTTTGGCATTATCAATCGCAGTAACTATTTGCGCAGAAAGATTAATTAAAATATCTGTATTGCCTTGCGTAAACGCATGATCAATCAGGTTGTTCTCTAAATATAGAATCCCATAGAGTTTATCTTGATTCAGCAATGGCATAGCAAAAATTGATTTTGATTCATTCTTCCTAATGTACGGGTCAAACGCAAATTGTGAATCACGCGCGGCATTGTCAATAATCAACGGTTTTAATTTACGGATAACTGAATTGATTATCGTGATTGGCAGAACACCTTCAATTGGAATGGATTGCAATACAGTAACCTGTTCTTTCTCAATTCGACCTTCACCTTCTATGTACCATTTGTTATTTTTTTCTAGTAACAAATAGCCTACCTGTGCGCCTGCTGTTTCAATAACAATGTGTAACATCTTCTTTAGCAAACTTTCTAATTCAACTTCTTGAGCAATAGCTTGAGCTCCTTTCATAATGGCGCCAATATCAAGTGATTTAGTTAAGTTAGCGGGTAGGGCATTAACACGAGGAGTGAGACCAGTTCTTTGTTGTCCAGCTGAAATGATATAACCATATTGTTTTAACATGTTTTGCGCTTTTGTCGTCGCACCCCAAAGCTTGTAACAGCTATATGCATCGTTGAGATAGGCTTTTGCAATATGCTCGCTACCACTTGCCAAATAATATTTTCCGGCAATTTCATTTGCCAAGGCTTCTTCTTGAAGGAATTGATTTTGTCTGGCTAATTCGATAGCACGATCATAATAACTTTCGGCCTTATCAGAATTTTTCATCACTCGTGCGATTTCAGCTTCAATTAAGTAATATTTGTTTTCATAGTTCATCGCTGCATGTTTTTGCCATGAATACATTTTCTTCTGATTTTTCTTAACTTGCTTCATATATTGAGAGAATTCTTTTTCATTCGCATTATAGCAACAAGCTAAGCAAGCTAATGAAAACAAGAAATAATAATTAGGTAATAGAAATGCTCCAATTGCACCGATAAAATTTAGACCTTTTTTGCTCCACTCATACGCTTGCTTATAATCACCAAAATAATATGATAGCCAAATTTTCAAGATGCAGATCGCTAGGCCGCCAATATTATCTTTCTTAGCAAGGAATTCGTTGTAGGCGACATTTTCATCAAAGTTTTCAGATTTTAATCGTGACGTTTCATTATTTAAGCCCAGCAAGTTTTTTACAGCAACTGTTATAGGTTCTAACCAGGAAAAACCAGTTTTCTGTTCAATTGAAAGTAGAACATTCTGATATTTTTCAAATGATTTATCTAATTTTGTTAGTTCTTTACCTAATAACATTTGCATTAAGCTATAACCAGCAATACTATAACCAGCATATTCAATATCACCAGTTTCAAGCCCCTTCTGATAGGCATTGAAGATCAACTCTGCGCAACTACTCAGATGGTCGTGCCAATGCTTTATAAATACACCATGCACCATCCAAACTTGCGCACGAATTTCTTCAGCAGCATACTTGTCACAGAGCTTCATCGAAAGCTGACCGAATTTGTAGCCCGCTTCTAATTGATTTAAAGCTCCACATAATATATGCCCGTAAACAATAAAGCTTCGTGCGGCTAATGGTGTATTACCATAACGTACCAAGAGTCCAGTTGCTTTGAAACCTGCTAGAACAAATAAATTTGGGCTATATAGATAGCTTGCTCCAGCAGCGCAACGAATAATTCTTAGCACTGCAATTTTGTTCGGATCCTTCATTTCTTCTTGATTTTCAAGTTGCTCAATGTTCTTATTAAACAGAGCCAATTTGGTTCGTATTAGGTAAAAGATAATATCAAGTTTAGAAGGTGAAGAAGGCAAGTTGATTCCCATATTATGTAAAACATATTGCATAATATTAATGGCTTTTTCATATTCATGGTGATTAGTCAAATACAGAATTTCAATTTCATAGACTCTAATCTTATCGAGTAGACTTCGAGCATTCTTAATCACTGTTTGAGTAGATTGCTCCATAATTTCAAAATCGGTAGCAAGATAGGCAGCTTCAACAATTTCAGTATGCAAGGCTAGAGCTAGATCATAATGCTTTATCCACCGATTTTTACCGAGGAATTTAATCCCAGTTTTTAAATAATTCAGAGCTACTTTGTAAGCGATAGAGTCTTTTGCCCTGATGCCTGCTTTAAGATTAAGCTCAGCATATAAAACTTGCTCTTGTTCATCTTTAACCAAGTCTAAACCAAAGTTTATTTGGTTTACAATTTCAATAACATTTTCTTCAATGTCTTTTTCATCAGTATGTTGTAATAAAACTTTTCCTATTTTGAAACGCACAGAGTCACGTTGTTGATCATCAATCATCGAATATGCTGCTTGTTGTACTCTGTCGTGTGAGAACTGGTAATTGACATCAACGTTGACTACATTTGAGACGTATTTATAGGTTGAAACGGTAGGAACAATTAAGCCTTTATCCAGAGCCTCCCACAAATCATTTGACGTATCTTTGGGAGCTTTATCGTAGATAAGAGAAAGTCTCATGAGGTCAAACTTATTACCTAAACAAGAGGCCAGCTCTATAACCTTCTGAGTGGCTAATGGTAGTTTTTGCAGCTTTTCAACCATCAGATCAACCACATTGCTGGTCGTGCTTTTTTGTTCAATTTTAGAAATGTCCCATTCCCAAGTTCCTTGTTCGTAATTAAATTCAACCAAATTTTCCTGATGTAGTGTTTGCAAAAATTGATTTAGGAAGAAGGGATTTCCTTGAGTTTTTTGAAAGCAAACATTCGCTAGATCACTGATTGATCGTCTATCGTTACGAAAGGTATCGACTAGTAATTGTTTGACATGTTTCAATGAAAGCGGTTTAAGTGTAATCATTTCGTACGGAAAATTAGCTTTACTTAGAACTTCCAAGCTAGTAGCAAGAATGTGATTTTTATCGACTTCGTTATCACGGTATGCGCCTATTATTAAAAAGTTTTTACTTTCAGCGTAAAGCAATAAATTTTCTAAAAGTTTAAGTGTTGGGAAGTCAGCCCATTGTAAATCATCAAGGAAGATAGCTAATGGGTGATCATGGCTGGCCAAACAGCGAATAAAGCTTTGGAACACAAGATTGAACCTATTTTGGGTCTCAGCAGGCCCTAAGATAGGTACTGGTGGCTGTTCGCCAATGACCGCGGTAAGTGCGGGAATAACATCGATGACAATTTTACCGTTGGTGCCTAGAGCCTGCAGCAATCGAATGCGCCATTCATTAATTTTTTCCTCGCTCTGCGTTGAAAGTTGTTGAATAAATCCCTCAAAAGCCTGAGCCAAAGACATATATGGTATATTTCTTTTAAATTGATCGAATTTACCTGCAATAAAGTAGCCACGTTTTTCCACCAAAGGTTTATACAGTTCGTGCACAAGTGAAGACTTACCGATACCTGCAGCACCGGCCACCAACATTAAACGTGCTCTGCCTACGGAAGCTTGATTAAAGGCTTCCAGCAATTTGTTAAGTTCTCGTTCTCTGCCGTAGAAACGTTCTGAAATTTGGAATTGAACTTGTAAGTCTTTGCTGGCAATAATAAAGGGCTCGATATGCTTAGTTGAACGATATTGCGCTTCGCAATTTTTTAAATCTTCTTTTAAGCCGAATAGGCTTTGATAGCGATCTTCAGCTGTCTTGGCTAATAATTTCATTATAATATTGGCAATAACTATCGGAATCGTATTGTCAATGGCATGGGGGGATAATGGCGTTTTAGCGACGTGATGGTGGACTAATTCGTTGATGTCGTTTGATTTAAATGGCAGCTCACCCGTAATAAGCTGATAAAAAACAACCCCCAGAGAATAGAAATCGGTCCGATAATCTATGCCACGATTCATGCGGCCGGTTTGTTCTGGCGAGAAATACTGCAGCATTTCGGGCTGAATATATTGCGCATCGTAAATTTCAGCCATTTCATGTGCCAGGATACTTGCAATCTGGAAATCTACAATTTTAGCTTGTGAACTCTTCTCGTCCCAGAGGATATTTTTGGTATTTATGTTTTTATGAATAATGCCATGTTGATGGATCTTTTCTAAAGCTTCGGTGATTCGAATAGCCATATATAAGAACGTTTTAGTATCCAGTTTCTTCCTGTGTTGCAAAATATCCACCAATGAAGAGGCTTTGAAATCTTCCAGAATCATTGCTAAACGATTCTGAAATTTTTCTAAGGCATACACTTTCACAGTGCCTTCACCTTTAAGATCATTCATTAATTGATATTCATAACGGAGCCGCTCAGATTTTTCAGCCAAATCTAAGCTATCTTTGAGGATCTTGATGACAACAGGATATTTTTTTACAGTATGCTTACCACGATAGACAAAAAAGTTAGTACTCTCTCTCAAGATCTCATCTTCTACAATGTAACCAGGAATTTTGATCATAGTTAGCAGTTATCCGATAAAATATATTACTCGTATTTAATTATAGACCTTTGATTTGAGCCCTAAGTTTACTTATTTATAGCATCAAGGAGCTGTAAACCCTGGTTTTTGGGCTGTTTTTAGCCTCAACAAACTATAATTACTACATGAGTGTTTTAGCCGGCTATCGAATTACCAAGCTATTGCATGACGAACGCAATCTGCTTACTTACCGTGGCTATCATGAAAATGACCCACAGCCATTAATTGTCAAAATATCAAAAAATGGCATTGAGACTAAAGCCCAATTGACCCATGAATTTGAGCTATTAACCTCATTAAAGGGTGAAGGCGCTCTGAAGCCAATAGCCTTAGAGAAATTTCAAGATCAATTAGCATTAGTCACTGAAGAATTTGGCTCCTGTTCGCTACGGGAACTCATTCGACGTAGAAAGATTTATCTAACTGATTTTTATATCTATTCTCTTAAGATTATTTCTGCTTTAGAAAAGATTCATGACCATAACATCATTCATGGCAATTTAACTTCTGGCAATATCCAGTGTGATATCGAGACTAAAGAAGTCAAAATAACTGATTTTACCTATGCAACCGATCTGCCAAAGCTATCGATAGTAACCCACAATTTTTACTCTACTGAACCTAGTGATTTGCCGTACGTTTCTCCTGAAAGTAAAGGCCTATTAAATCGGAATATTGATTATCGAACTGATTATTATTCGTTAGGAGTAATATTCTATGAAATGTTAACCGGTAAATTGCCAAAAGAAGATGTCAGCAAAGATAAGCTACTGCAGAAGCAAGATATTGCTAATACTCTGCCAACGATGCTGGCTGAAATAGTTGTAAAACTTCTTGAGGTTCTTCCAGAGAATCGCTACCAAAGCCTAACTGGTCTACGATATGATTTAGAAGTTTCATTCAAACGTGTATCAAATAGCTATGCTTTAGCCAGTCACGATATTTCCAAACGCCTTATGATTCCAGATAAATTGTATGGACGTGAAAAAATTCTACATAAATTACGGCAGATTATCGAGTCTACTTTTGGTGGTCTGTCTCAAATTGTCCTCATCCCTGCGCATGAATCTGGAACAGGTAAAACCAAACTAATCCACGAACTGTATAAAAATATCAATTTTAAAAATGGTTATTTAATGGCGGTTGAATTTGGTCAAGGTACTCAAATGATTCCATATTACAGCCTAATTAACGCCTTTGAAGATTTTGTTTTACAGATTTTGAAACAGCAACAGCAACAAATAACGCTTTGGAGGAATCGTATTCAAAAGTCGTTGGGTGTGAATGGCCAAATTATGTTAGAAATTATACCTTCATTAATTCAATTAATTGGAAAGCAGCCTCCCGTTCCTGAGCTTGGTCCGGAAGAAACTCAAAATCGGTTCAAAAATGTATTTGATAACTTCTTTCGCACTTTAGCAAGTCACGAATTACCTTTAGTAATCTATTTTAATAACTTGCAATGGGCTGATATTTCATCGTTAAAACTTTTAGAGAGCCTAGTGGTCAACCCCCAAGGCGCGCAAACATTAATTGTCATTGCCTATAATGCTAATGCGATTGTGGATTCGGGCATCAAGACAACGCTGCAAACTATAAAAAAATCGAGTCTGCCTATCACCATTCTTAAACTCGGACCCTTGCGTCACCGCGATGTTAGAAACTTATTAGCTGAGACTCTTCATACCAGCCCTAACACTGTTGAAACACTCGCTCAAATTTGTTATGAGAAGTCACATGGTAATCCACTGTTACTAAAACAGTTTATCAAAGTCCTTTATCAAAAAGGATTAATCTTTTATGAATCACAAAAGCAACGCTGGTCATGGAATGAAAGCCAAATTGATCTCAGCCAATTTCCGGATAAGTTAATTGATTTTATTGCTGCCGAAATACGAAGCTGTTCAGATTCAACACAATATTCTTTACAAATCGCGTCCTGCTTTAAGTCAGGCTTTGATCTTCACTCTTTAAGTGTAATTAGCGAAAAAAATATTCGGATAGTCGCCAAGGATATGTGGGAAGCAATGAAATTAGGACTGATTCTTCCTGTTTCTAGGCACGGGTTATATCATTATATTACGGAAGATAAAAATTATGACTTAAGTTTTCAATTTGCTAATGAGTATGTACGAAATGCCGCTTACTCAATGATTGATCCAACAATTCTAGATTCAATTCACTTCAAAATTGGCAATATTCTGTTGGAAACTGGCTCAAAGAAACTAATGAATCAATTTGCTCTTGAGATTGCTAATCATCTCAATCATGGTTTGGAACTAATGCAAACTAAGGATGAGAAGATAACGGCTGCTCAATTGAATCTATCCGCAGGCATTTGGTCTAAAAAATCCACATCGTACCGAGAAGCCCTTAGTTTTCTTAAAGTTGGTATTTCATGTTTGTTAACCGAATCTTGGGAAGAACAGTATAAACTCTCTTTAGAATTATATGTTGAAGCAGCAGAAGCAGCTTATCTGGCTGGCGATTTTGGCGATATGGATAAATATTGTGAGACCGTATTGCAGAAAGCCAAAACAATTCTCGACAAGGTTAAAATCTACGAGATTAAGATACTATCCCTTTCTGATCAAAACAAATTGATGGATGCAATCCAAATAGGAATTACTTTACTTAACAAGTTAGGCGTAAAAATTCCAATTAATGCCAGTATCACGCATTTATTACTACGACTTGGGTATTTAAGACTGCTGTTGAAAAACAAAGATCCTTCAGAATTTCTGCAGTTGCCTATTATGTCAGATCAAAATCTACGAGCTGCAATGCGTATTATGGCTCTCATCACACCTGCCGCCTATCTGATAGGGACTCATTTATATCAAGTTATTACAGTTCAAATGGTCATACTATCTTTAAAGCATGGCAATACTGCTGAATCAGCTCTTGGCTATGCAACTTATGGCGCTGTCTTATGCATCTTTAATAAAGTAAAGCGAGGCTATCAATTTGGTATGTTGGCGAGTCAATTAGTAGACAAACTTAACGCCAATCATCTCAAACCTAGGTTATATAGTATCTTAGGATTTTTTATCTTCCCTCGCTATGAGTATTTAGATAAAAGTATTTTATTGATGTTGGAAGGTATTCAGATATCGTTAGAAACCGGCGAGAATGAATTTTATGGCTATATGGCCTCAGGGTATGCATATCATATTTTTCTTTCTGGAATCAATTTACAGCTAGCGTTTAAAGAACTGCAGGGCTATTTTCAATTATTTAAATCGCTTTCACTTAGCTCCTCAGGCTATTATATTGGCAGTTGTTTGCAAACTATCGCCAAACTCACTGAACAACCAAGCGAAACCCAAAAAATAAATCTGTTAGCTGGAGAGTGGTTTAACGAAGAGCAAGATTTTCCAGATTTAGTGGCCGCGAAGAATAATGTCGGCATCTTTAATATTTTTCTAGACAAGTTAATGCTCTGTTATTTGCTATATGACTATAAGAATGCCTATAAAAATGCTAGCAGTGGCGCACCTTATCTTAAGGAAACACCTGGTTTATATGTTCATCCTACTTTTTATTTTTATCATTCTTTAACATGCCTTGAACTTGCTCGTGATTTGAAAGATAGTAAGCGCAATCAATTATTTAAAAAAGCTCACGCCTGTTATAAAAAAATAAAAAAATGGTCAGAGTTTGCGCCCGCAAATTATCAGCATAAATGCTATCTGATAGAAGCGGTTTTTGCTGACATCAATAAAAATTTTAAAAAAGCGACTAAATTATTCGATCAAGCCATTGACTGGGCAAAAAATAATCGATTCATTCATGATGAGGCATTAGCAAATGAGCTAGCGGCCAAGTTTTATCTTTCTTTGAATAGAGAAAAAATTGCTAGGGTCTATATGAACGAAGCTTATCTCTGTTATAAGAAGTGGGGCGCCACTCTTAAAGTTAAACACCTAGAACGTAAGTATCAGTTTCTTATTACGAATGGTTTACCAGCAAAAAGCAATATCGGCTATAGTCAGTTTGATCTTTCAGAACTATTAAAAATTTCAGAAGAGGTTCTACGTATTATCAATTTTGACCAATTATTGAAGTTAATTATCGAGCTCTCATTAGAAAACAGTACAGCAGATAAGGTGTTATTCTTGAAAAAAATGGACGATGATTGGTATGTAAAAGCAGAAAAATCTAATAAGAATATCGAGACTGAAATTCTTAATTTACCTTTAACTTCAACAAAATTACCGTTAACAATAGTCGATAAAGTGATTGCTACCTATAGTCCTATTCTTTTAGAAGATGCATCCTACCACAATAACTTTGTACTGGATGAATATATTCAGCAGCACAAACCAAAATCTATTTTGTGCGTGCCATTACTCAACCAAGGCGTTCTAACTGGCATATTATATCTTGAAAATAATTCAATGATGGCTGGGTTGTCTCAAGATTCCTTAGACTTATTTAATCTGTTGTCACCACAACTTGCTATTGCAATTGATCATGCAGTTTTATATGAATATCGACGTAAGTTGAATAGAGCCTGGGATCATTTTGTGCCCCATGAGTTTCTACAAATATTAAGAAAGGGCAGTATTATTGATGTGAAATTAGGAGACCAGGTGAATCAGGACATGACAATTGTCTTTTGTAAAGTTGAAAATTTTGCGCAACTCTCTAAAAAGATGACTTCCAGAGAAAATATGAATTTCATCAATGAATATGCTTCCCTTATTGAGCCCATCGTAGCCAAACATCATGGGTTAATTGATAAATATATCAATGACACCATCATGGCGTTATTTACTACAGCAGATGATGCCTTACAGGCCGCTACCGAGATGTTAACTGTTACTCAAGAGCATAATAAGCAAAGACAACTGTCAAAGCAGCATGCTATAAACATTAACATTGGAATCAACAGTGGCAATTTAATTTTAGGAACAGTAGGCGGAAGGAAACATATCGAAGGCACTGTCATATCAGATGTCGTAAACGTTTCATCAAGAGTAAATAATCTCTCATTTAAATACAAAACACCTCTAATTATTACTGAGGAGACCTATTTGAGATTAACCAATCCCAAAAACTATACTATAAACAAGATAGAGACAGTTTTTGTTAAAGGAAAAAGTCTTCCCATAACGATATTTGAGGTAAAAATAATGGATTCAGATAGTCAAAGGGTAACACTATGAAGCTCACATTTATCGGCTCAGGTTCCGCTTTTACGGTAGGCGCTAATAATTATCATTCTAATATGTTATTAACTAACAACGATGGTCAGAACCTCTTAATTGATTGTGGTTCGGATGCAAGATTAGCGTTACAGGAATTAGGATTAACCTATGCAGACATCAATGATGTCTATATTAGTCACTTGCACGCTGATCATGTTGGCGGCCTTGAATGGCTTGCTTTTACCCATAAGTTTGATCCTAAATGCAGTAAGCCTAATCTCTACCTTTGTGATAAGCTAGTTAAAAAGTTATGGAACCACGTTTTATCTGGCGGCCTTTGTTCCTTGCAAGTTGAAGAGGCAACACTTCATAGCTACTTCAATGTTAATGCCATAGAGGAAAACGGTAATTTTAATTGGCAAAACTTAGAATTTCGCATAGTACAATCGGTACACTTTTTATCCGGATTTACAATAATGCCTAGCTATGGCTTATTATTTACTTTAAATGGCACTCGTATTTTTATCACTACCGATACTCAGTTCGCACCTAATCAAATCATGGATTTTTATAAGCTCGCTGATATTATCTTTCACGACTGCGAAACCACCCCCTATAGAAGTCGTGTCCATGCTCACTATGAAGAGTTAAAAACTCTTCCAGAGGAATTAAAAAAGAAAATGTGGCTTTATCATTATAATCCCGGCAAGCTACCGAGTCCCCAAAAAGATGGCTTCCAAGGCTTTGTCAAAAAAGGGCAAGTATTTGAATTTTAATAGATTTTAAAAAATAGCTTCACCTACCTGCAATATCTCTTTATAATTCGGCCATAAGCAACATGGATGTCTTATTAATGCAGAACCTTCATAAATTCACAGCATCAATTTTGATCTTTACTTCATTATTTTTTATGGCTGAAAACAGTTATGCTACTGTGGATTGTTGTTGTATTAAGCCAATTAAAAAAGCTAAGAAAAAAAAGAAAAACACTGACAAAAAAGAAGAAGAGAAAAAAAAATCTAACACTCCCGCCTGGCCAGTGACTGGTCTTTATATGAGCAAAGATGATAAGAGCTTGTGCCCAATACTAATTACACCTTGTTGCTGGCTTAATGATGTGAAATATCGAGGGTGGCTCGATGGCTACCTAATTCATAATTTTAATGCTCCTACCACTGAAATAGTAAACAGGTTCAATTATTTATCAGTAATTAAAGGTAGAGATATCACGATTGAAGGTCGAGTTTTTGATGTTCACAGTGATCAACCAACTTTAGGTCTTGCTGAAATTGAATTAGAAAAATTACCAGATCGTTGCGTGCTAGGTGCTAAGCTTGATCTGGCAATTGGAGATACCCAAGACATTTTGGCAGACACTATTGCTGGCAGTTTTGGTTTTGATTCTCCTGCAGCAAAAAATGTTAAAGATTTACGTTACATTCAGCACGCTTCAATCGGTTATATTTTTCCAATTGGTACGGGCTTGCGAGTAGATTTTGGTAAATTTGTCACGCATATGGGCGGTGAATATATAGAACCAGTAAAAAACTGGAATTACTCCCATTCTTTTTACAATACTTATGGCGTCCCAGCGCAAGAAACTGGCTTACATTTTCAATATAACTGGAACGAGACTTTTCATACTGAATTTTATCTTGTCAACGGTTGGAACTGTGCTTTTGTAGATAATAATAATGGCAAAACCTGGGGACCCACTCTTGGTTTACACTTGTCTGATAAAGTTTCATTCGTTCTGAATTATTTACAAGGACCAGAACAAAATAACAATAGTTCTAACATTCGAAGAATGATTGATGGTATTTTGAATTTTGGACCCTTCGATGATCGCCTTTGGATCATGTTTAATCTTGGTTATGGTTGTGATGAAAATGCGGTGAATAATAATACACAGGATGCACATTGGTCCGGTATTGCGGGCTATGTGCGCTACAAAATAAATGATGAGTATGGCCTGCTTTTAGAATAGAGTATTACACCGACCCTGAAGGTTTTTCCACCAACGTGCCACAACACATGACCGAATATACCTTTACCTACAATATCTTGTTACCTGCAGGATGTAACAAGTCAACATTAGTTCTGATTCGACCAGAAATTCGCTATGACCATACAAGCGCCAATTTTTATTCCTACAAGGATGAATTTCGGGTCAAACACAGCCAATGGACTCTAGGCTTAGGCCTATCTTGGATCATGTAAACAAAAGGATGTTTGTTAGAATTTTCTTATCCTTAATCTAAGAAAGTCATTTAAGTATCCTGATGCTTTTGCGGGTATATGCCAAAGATCCAGAAAAATGATGACAGTAAACTTAGAATACTCAGCATTAACGCTAATGGCATTTGATTTACTTCATGCAGAGTTGCCATGATCAAGCTGGCCAAGGCTGCGGTGATAATCTGAAAGCAACCATATAATGCACTTGCGATACCCGCAATGTGGGCTACATCCAGCAAAGCGCCTGCTTGTGCGTTAGCACAACAAAGTCCTGCGCCCAAGCAAAAAATAGCAACCGGTAACATAATGACTACTGTATTGATCTTCCCTAACGATGCGAATAGCAACATCAATAAACTGCCCGATAACATGCAACAGATCCCTATTAAGACCATATTGGCAATTCCTTTTTTCATTACCATTTGGCTATTGATATACGCACTAGTAAAAATCGATCCCCCTACCACAAATGAAAGCCAACCAAATTGTACTGGTGTCAAACCAACGACTTTTTGCAGAATAAAAGGAGCAGCGGTTAGATAAGATAAGATTCCGGCATAGGCAAAGCTCGCGCATAAAGTATAGCTCAGAAATGAACTGTTTCGAATCAATAAAGAATAGTTCTGTGCCATCATTTTAATTCTGGTCGCTGTTGGATTGAGATTACGGTTAGTTTCCGGAAGTTTGAAATAGAGAATTAGCCAAACTATCGCAGTATAGGCAGAGAGCACTAAGAAAGTAGCACGCCAAGAGAAATATTTTTGCAGGTATCCTCCCAGCGTTGGGGAAGCAGTCATCACAAAAACCATGACCATCCCCATCAAAGAGCCAATTCTCGCGAGATGAGTTCCTGATAAAACGTCTCGCAGCAAAGCTCGGCCAATAGCATTGCAAGCAGCCAGACCGCACCCTTGTAAGAGACGCCCTATGATCAATACCCATACCGAATTGGCAAAAAGCGCTGTAACGCCCCCAATGACTGCTAAACTAATGCCAAATAACAGAGGCTTTCTTCTGCCAATACGGTCGGAAAGTGGGCCATAAATCAAATGAGCTAGGCCAAATCCCATTAAGTAAAAAGAAAGCGTTAGCTGTACTGCTGATGCGCTGCTGTTAAGCGCCTGAGTAATAGCCGGTAGAGACGGAACATACATATCAGCCGTAATATCAGCGAGAGTTGCGATGATAACTAAAATGAGAAATAGCAATAAAGTGATGGATTTTTGTTCCTGCATTTCAAGCTGGGTCATACTTTTTGAACCAAGTTTAGAAGGCTATCAGAATTATAATATACGGGATTCAGGCTGTTTCAGGCGTTAGCTCTAAGCTAATCAATTCATTATACAAAGCTAAATACCTGCTAGCCATCGTTTGATAAGAGAAATTCTCTTCAGCAATTTGCCGAATATAGCGCCTATCCAACTTTTCACACTCGAAAACCGCTTGAATGATTTCTTCAGTCGTATCACGTAAAAAACCAGTCTTACCATCTTCAATGATTTCAGGAAGGGATCCACACGGTCTGCCAATGACAGGTGTACCGCAAGCATAGGATTCGATGACTACTAAACCAAAGGGCTCTGGCCAATCTATTGGAGTGAGGACAGCAAGTGCGTTTCCCAAAAACTCAGACTTTTGCTCTTCATTAATTTCTCCGATGAACTCAATATGCTGACCATCAATTTCTTTTTTGATGACATTATCAAAATACGCTTGATCCTGAGCGCCGACTTTCGCTGCAATTTTAAGTGGAATACCAGATCGTTTCGCAATTTCAATTGCACGATGTGTTCCCTTATCTTCACAAATCCGACCCAAGAAAGCCAGATAGTTACCTTTTTCATACTTAGGTGTTAAACCTTGAACATTAATGCCATGATAAATATTTCCAGCCCAATTACAGAAAGCTAGAGGTTTACGTTGGGCATAAGAAATACTCGCTAATGACAGGTGAGAATAATTTTGATAGAGCAATTGCAGATCCGGATAGTCCAACCGGCCATGCAATGTTGTCAACCACGGACATGGACTCTTATTGATGAATGGGTAAGGTGCAAAATCAATGTGATTATGGACAATATCAAATTCATCTAAGCGGTCCAGGACTTTGCCAATCTGCAGCATAATGTATGGCAGATCTTGTTCAATAGGAGGATTAGTTAATCGCAAAGCCTCAGGAACAATTGGCACCAACTCTCCTTGAGTTTGTGAATCTTGGCTAGCGAATAAAACAACTTCCTGACCAAGTTCATGCAGTCCGCGACAAAGGTTATCAACCACTCGCTCAGTGCCGCCATAAAGTTTCGGAGGAACACTTTCATAAAGAGGAGAAAGCATTGCTATTTTCATCATCATTCCTTTGATAAATAAAATTAAGTATAGGCCAAGTTGCTATCTATGGAGTGCTAAACTTTATCAAGGAGGTGCTTTATGAGTCTAAAAGAATACCATCGAAAAAGAGATTTCGCTCACACCTCAGAGCCATATGGCAAGCACAAACAAATCAAAAAACAGCAGCTTATTTATGTCATCCAGAAACATGCTGCAAGCCATTTGCATTATGACTTCCGACTTGAGCTAGAGGGTACATTGAAAAGTTGGGCAGTGCCCAAAGGTCCTAGCTTAGACCCAAAAATAAAACATCTAGCCGTGCATGTCGAAGATCATCCAATTGAGTATGCTAAATTCGAAGGTATTATTCCTGAAGGGCAATATGGTGGCGGTACTGTGATGATCTGGGACAAAGGTTATTGGGAGCCGCTCGATGATGATCCCATTGCCGCGTACCACAAAGGAAATTTGTCTATTGCTTTACACGGTAAAAAATTACATGGACGTTGGAAATTAATCCGTACACGCGGACGTTCTACCAGTAAGGAGCAGTGGTTACTATTTAAGGTGACGGACGAATATAGTTGTTCCGAAAAAGATTATGACGTTACCGTACAGCAACCATACAGCGCCAAATCAGATCGTAGCTTGAAAGAAATTAAAGAAGACTCAGATCGCGTGTGGACGCAAAAGGGCGAGCAATCCAAGCATCCACAAAAAAAATCTCCACGTAAAAAAAAACTGCCAAAAATTGATTTAAAAAATTTAGAAGGTGCAAAGAGATCACGTTTTTTGCAAGACGTGAGACCAGAATTGGCCACTTTAGTGATAAAACCGCCAGAAGGGGATAGCTGGTTACATGAAATTAAATGGGATGGTTATCGACTACTTGCTCAAGTTAAAAAAGGCAAAGTCTCTTTGTATACAAGACGCGGTAATGACTGGACATATCATTTTCCAAGACTTGCAGCAGCCATAACCAAATTAAATCTGAAAGATATTATTCTTGATGGTGAAGTGGTTGCTCTTGATAAAGAGCGCAAAGCAAATTTTCAGCTTCTTCAAAATTCACTCGAAGAAACAACTATCCAGACGCAATTGATTTTTTATGCATTTGATCTACTTTATTATGATGGTTACAGTTTATTAGAAACTCCATTACTTGAACGCAAACAACTCCTTAAGAAAATACTTGGAGTGCAACGAGGGACGCCTGAAATAAAATACAATGATCATGTCATTGGAGATGGTTCGGTAGTTTTTCAAAATGCTTGCGATCTTGATCTTGAGGGCATTATTTCTAAAAAAATAACGAGTCATTACCTAGAGAAACGAACTAAAGAATGGTTAAAAATCAAGTGCACACAACGACAAGAATTCGTCATTGGAGGCTTTACCGATCCAAAATCGTCACGCGAACATTTCGGCGCTTTATTATTGGGCTACTACGAAGGAAAGGACCTGATTTATTGTGGCAAGGTTGGCACAGGATTTACACAAAATTCTCTCAGAGAGCTTTCCGTTATTTTGAAAAAACATGAACAAAGAAAAATGCCATTTGTTCATTATCCCGAAAAAAATACTCGTCATATTCACTGGTTGCAGCCAACTTTAGTGGCAGAGATTGAATTTTTAAGTATCACCAGCGAAGGCCTTTTACGACATCCTTCATTTAAAGGATTACGCATGGATAAAAGAGCAACCGCGGTAAATTTAGAGGAGCCTAAAGACATGCCAAAGCAAAACGAGCCATCTTCTAAACTCGTTAAATTTACCAACTTAGATAAAGTTCTCTATCCAAAACTTGGAACCACGAAAAAAAATCTAATCACTTATTATGAAAGTGTAGCGGAATTAATTTTACCCCATATTAAAAATCGACCGTTAACGTTGCTCAGATGCCCTCACGGTGCAGCAGCAAAATGCTTTTATCAAAAACATTATAATGAGTCCGTTCCCAAATCATTAAAGGAAGTTTTAATTGAAGAAAACGGTGGTGTAGAACCTTATATCTACCTCAATAATGTTGATGGTCTCCTAGGCGTCGTCCAGATGGGAGTTTTGGAATTACATCCTTGGGGTAGTACGATCAAGAATGTCGAGAAGCCGGATCGAATTATTTTCGATTTGGATCCTGCACCTGACGTTCCTTGGGTAGAAGTCATTGCAACAGCTAATCTTTTAAGGCAATTTCTTGAACAATTAGGTTTAATAAGTTTTGTTAAAACAACTGGAGGGAAAGGTTTGCACGTGGTGGTACCCATACGGGCAACGTTAGACTGGGATGAGATTAAAGATTTTACTAAGCGAATAGCAGATTTAATCGTCGAGTTAAATCCTAAGAAATATATAGCCACAATGAGCAAAGCAAAAAGGGTAGGGAAGGTTTTTATCGATTACCTTCGTAACTCAAGAGGAGCAACTTCAATTGCTCCCTACTCAACACGCGCTAAGCCCAATGCCACAATTGCAATGCCGCTCTATTGGGATGAGTTGACGACTAAAATTCATTCAGACAGCTTCACTATCGACAATGTTAACAAAAGATTAAAGTCACTAAAAGGTGATCCATGGGAAGATATGCTAAAGACAAAACAATCAATTACGATTAAAATAAGGAAAACGCTAGGGTTATAAAAATATTGATCAGGTAGAGGAGCGAGTACGATGAAAACAAAAAATCGCGGCGCATTTTCTAATCCTGATGGCAGATTCGAAAAAGAAAATCGTGAAGCATTTCACGATGGCTGGGACATCGAGGAAGAGTTGCCGCTTCTTGAAACCACGCTGATCAAAGAACCGGCTAAGAGCATCATTACTACCAACGATTCACCTGATATTGGTTTCGATCAATCTATTAATCCTTATCGCGGTTGTGAGCATGGTTGCATTTATTGTTATGCACGACCCGCACACTCTTATGTTAATCTCTCCCCAGGCTTAGATTTCGAAACAAAAATATTCTACAAAGAACATGCTCATCTATTACTAGAATCAGAACTTGCCAAAAAAAAATACGTTTGTAAAACTATTGTAATTGGAGCCAATACCGATCCCTATCAGCCAGCTGAAAAAGAATTACTAGTCACGCGCAAACTCCTTGAGGTGTTAAATCGTTATCACCACCCCGTCGCCTTAATTACTAAAGGTAGTTTAATCGAACGTGATTTAGATATTTTATCTGAGCTTGCCAGTAAAAATTTAGTAAGAGTCGCGGTTAGTGTCACCTCATTATCTTCAAAATTAAAAACAATTTTAGAGCCCCGAACAGCAGCACCTTTTGCGAGACTTCGAGTCATCCGCAACTTAACTCAAGTGGGCGTACCAGTAAGAGCTATGGTTGCACCTATTATTCCTATGATTAATGATATGGAATTAGAAACGATACTCCAGAAGATAAAAGAAGCAGGAGCAAAGCACGCCAGTTATGTTTTAGTCAGACTCCCACACGAAGTTAAAGATTTATTCAAAGAATGGCTGCAAGAGCATTATCCGGACCGCGCTAAACATGTTATGAGCATCATCATGCAAATGCGAGGCGGCAAAGAGTATGATTCAACTTTTGGTAAGAGAATGAGAGGAGAGGGGAATTATGCGCAGTTGCTAGCAACTCGATTTATGCTTGCTTGTAAGAAATTGCAATTAAATGTAAGTGCTGATCCCTCATTAGCCACTACGCTTTTTAAGCGTCCGAATTTAAGTCCACAATTTGAGCTATGGGATTAAGATGTCATTCCCGCGAAGGCGCATAGCTGTCAACTTAAGTAAAACAGCTGATATATTCTTAGTTGTCATTCCCGCGCAGGCGGGAACCCATTCTTCAGAGCGCACCCAGGAATGGATTCCCCCTTCGCGGGAACGACAGGAACTAAGCAGAAACCGCAATATGACTACTTTCCTTAGCAGCCTCACACGCTGCAATCACAGACTGCTCAATTTTAGGCTTGCCCCAAAAAGATAACGTATTGTAAATTTCGTAACCCGCTCCGACACCGACTCCTGCCTTAGCGCCAAGCAAGCCACCTTTAATAGCACCAGCTAAGCCGGTTGCAACTGCACCGGGCCCTGTGAATGCACCTAATGCAACGCCTATCAGCGCACCAATCACAACACCAATGACTATGGCAGCTACCATCGTTAAAACAGGTCTGATAGCCTTTCCTAGTGGCGAATCAAATGCGGTTACACTGGTTAATTCTTTTTTACAATTTTCGTAGTATAGTGATTTGATTGCGCTGTCTTTAGTTTGATGCATACCTACTATCATCGTATTCATTCCTGATACCACCTTCTCCACGTTATCTTCTGCAGTGGCTTTGCCGCTGTAAGCTTCATTAACGAGGGCAGTACGAAGATCTAATAGTCTTGATTTTAGTTCAAAAGCATTTTCCGGACTATTGATGGTTTTTTGGAAACTATTGAACGTTGGGGCAAGGGATGATTTGTTCAACATCAAGTTCAGTTTATATTCGGTTGCGGCTTGATCAAGATTACTGAAATAAATAGGCGTTTTTTCATCAACCATGATATAAACAGGAGTCTTTGGACGAGTGTAATCTACAAAGATTTCACAATCTAATGTCGTTCGATTCTCACGAGATCCAACTGCAATATGACAATGTACGACGCCATCTTTTAAAGAATAATAAGTCGATCCTTCATTATCATTAAGTAACGAGTGAAAAATATCATTATTATTTTTACGAAACGCCTTGTGCTGGACAATAGATAAGAATATGTTTTTATCACTAGAACTACACTTTCTTTCATAATATTGTTTTCTGGCCGGCATACCCGTAACTCGAGTAGCCATTAACCGTGTTTTTAATTGCATGAGGTTGTGTCTAAATTTAAAACATTCCATGACAGCATAGTTAGCAAGAAGACTTTGAAGATCACCATCGATTTGACGATACACATCTGGCGAATCGTTACGGTTTATAGCTTTTCGTAGAAAAATAGCCATTGTAAATGCAGTGGACAACGTTGGATTTTCTCTAGAGTCTTTAGTGGGTGGCAAATCAGGTGGTGGAGGTAAAATCCTGGGGCTTCCCACACTTGAAATAAATCGATGGCATTCTGCTTCCCATTCCGCATCTGCTACGAAACCTGTGCCAGAAGTTATTGCGTTAAGTCTTTCTCTATTCGTGTTAATAAATGAATCTACTATATCCCCGATTAGATTGATACAATCATTTGTATTCTGATTTAAACTTCTCACACCGGTTTTCTCTCGCTCCGCTTCTGCCACAACTTTCTCAAGCGATTTAAATAACCGGGTCTTTATTTCATTAAAACGAGGTAGTTGTTCGATGATTAATCGCTGATCAGGTTGTAAGGCTTCAAACCAGCATTTAAAATTACCAACTGCCGTCATCGAATCAGCACCAGCATTATCATCGAAATGATATTTTCCATCAGAAATATCACCTCGCGATAAGGCAGCCCTGAGTTCTTGAAAAGCACCAAGTGCTGTCATTTTTTTTGCAGCTAATCTATTTTTTGCAAGTGTTAGGAAACTGGGTGCTTGTGGTACCAGTAAAGAAAGCGCCTTTACCTCATCTTCGGTCAGAAGTTCTTCCGTTACATCCATTACTTCAGTGATATGATTGTAGTAAGCAAGCGGATAAGGAAATACAGGTCTATTACATTCCCCATTATTAATTCGTAAAACCATATTGGAGATAAGATTTCCTAAATGAATAAATTGTTTCTTGTCCGGCGTGAGAATAAATTGTCCAAATTCCAAGTCTTTGATTGCAATATTATGATCATCATCTCTTAAAGTAGGCATTAAAATATGGTACCTCCGGTCTCTATCAATTGCACTTGCCAAAACAGCAAATTTTTGATTAAGACCGGTCATATTATCGTAGATATAAGAGTTTCTGGTATTTTGAATATTTTTCCAGCGGCTACCGATTATACCTTTCAGGGCATATTCAAATTCTTCGAGTTGTACGCCGCAGTTATCAGTAGTTGGGAGTTCAAATTTAGCAAACAATTGTTGAAATTGTAAAAAAAGCTCAAAGTATTCAAACGATCTAATTGTCAGCCATCTTTTCAACTCTGACTCAAGATCTTTTGCTAAGGTATAAAGATGGCGGTACTTCAAATTTTTGAAGTCACTTTCTAGCGTCATAAATCCTGGTAAGCTTCCTGTATCGAGGATTTTATTATCTATACCTTTGTAATAATAATCAGCTGTTTCGACATCATCTGACGCCACAGCATGTCTAAAAAGATAGTATCGTAGCCTATTACGAATTAAATCATTTTCTGTGCTTACATCTTCGCTGATCAGAGCATAAGGTTCTAACGCAGCAGCGGTTAAGCTGTCTGTAGAACTATCTTCATTCGCCTGCATAATAAAATTTGCCCAGCGCAAAGCTTCATCCCAATTCTTTTCAACATAAAACTGATGAGCGACTGAAACTCTGTTGGAAGAATAATTTTGTAGTAACTTTTGTTTCAATCTTGATTGTACTTGAGGGGCAAGAGTTTCAGTTACATGAAGACATCTGGTCGTAAAATCAGCAATATCTTCAGTAGGTGTGTATTTTCTATCTAGAAGCAGTTCAATTACTTCTTCTTTAAGTGAACCAAGTTTTTCAATATTACCCCAGAAAGTATCTAAAATTTTGCTACGAACTTCAGGTGAAGTTTCTTTTCGTCTATAAATACGCAAGAGTTCATCAAATGCAGCAGGCGAAGCCAGCTTAGATAATTCTTTTAGCAATTCAGCTTTATAACGTTGTAAGTGAAGAACTTCATCACTCATCGGCCTCGTTAATGTTCTAATGTGAAGCAACCGAATCCTAGCAAGTAAAAACAAAACACGATTGCTGTTACTAACCTGTTTATAAAGAGCCTCAGCTCTAGTTAAATAACCTTGCGCTAGATTATTGTCCAAAACATTAAAAAACAAATACTCTGCATGGGAAAAAATATCTAAATCACTAGGGGATTCGGGTAATGCAGAGAGCCATTGATAAGAATAAAATTTTTGCGGATACCTTCGACATTGCAAGTTTTCGAGTGCAGCATAAAAATCAACAAATTTTTGCCCCTCGTCTGTTTTTGGTTTGTCATTCTGTCGCTCTAACCAATCATAGGCTAAAACAAACTGTTGCTCTCTCAACAAAAAATCTAGGTAGGTTAAATTTGTTGTTTGTCCACCGAAGGTATAGAGTCTAGAGAATATAGATTCTCGCAATTTTCCATTTGATGTTTCATTCCCTAAACGTCGTTTAAGGTCATCATCCAAAGCATCTAACTTTGTTTCCATCATTTTTATTTCAGCAACTGATAATGTCGCCTTAAGATGGATATATGCAAAAAATTCTAACGGATCAATGTACTGAAGAAACAGTTTAATAACTTCTGCTTCAAGTTGATCTTGTTGTTGCACATCAGCTTCAATCAACGGGCTTGAATCCAATTCGCGCAGTTTGGTGCGCAGCTGGAGCTGTCGGAATCTAAAAATAGTGCGCGCAGGCCAATCTTGTGTTTTTTCTGCTGCAGATGCATACATTAGGATCGCTGCTTCAAGGCTTGCTCTATAGTGATGAATATCTAAGATATTTGAGGGATTTAAGAGATCTCCTAAAGTTCTTTCGTAAGGAAGCCACTCTGACGAAAAATACTTAAAACCTTCATAACCAAAAAATGGTTTTCTCACATCGAAGATTTTAATAGCTGGGATCAAGGCCGGATGAACAAATCCGTCGTTTTCTAATTTTTCGATACCATGATCTTTGGCTGTTAACGGTGGAACGTTGATGGCAATAGCCAAAAGACCCGCGGCTGTATCTTCTAAGATCAAGAATTCATTTTCGTAGGTGATTAAAGTGCCTTGGCCTGTTTTTAATTTCAGCCGATCAAAGGGTGCAAAACTATATCGTTCATGCAGTGCATTCGGAACACAATGCACAGTCTGAGCAACTGGCTTCCCCTTTCGATTTACATTGAAAGTAAATTTTTTTACACGGTAATATCGCTTGATTTCATCTAATGTCAGCACGTGTCAAACCTCTAGGTGCTTTTCTCGAAAATATGCACAAATATATCATGGGTCAATAAATAAAAACATTAAAAATTTGTCTTTTAATAAAATCTTAAGCAATAAAATTATAAAAATTAGTAACTACAACTCGCCTTGTTACTATTTTCAGATACAATGCCGTGGTCAACTTAACTAAGGACATCCAATTATGAAAATGATAACGAAAACCTGTTTGCCGTTGATACTATTTTTTGGGATAAGTCACGTTACTTTTGCTGACGAAGGAGATCCTTCCGCTTCGACTATCAATCAAGCCAGTGCCGATGATGCAGCTGCTAAACAGGCGCAGGAAGAAATGCAACGTGCTGAACAAGCTAAGAAAGAGGAAGAAGAAAAACGCTTACTAGCTGAAAAAAAAGCCGAAGAAGAGCGCAAAGCTGAGGAATCTAAGCAACTTGCTGCTAAAAAAGCAGAAGAAGATCGTCAGGCAGAGGAAGCAAGACTAATTGCAGCTAACAAAGCCGAGGAAAACCGCCGAATCGAAGCTGTCCGACAACTCGCAGCTCAACGCGCTGAAGAGCGAAAAAATGACGAAGCTCGAAAAGCAGAGGTAGATCGTAGGTTAGCAGAGGCTAAGGCTCGATTCCAAGCACGTCGCGAAGTGGTTATATCTGAGCGCGCGAAGGTGAGTTCTCAGATTGAACCCGCTATTAAGCCAACACAAGAAACCGTCATCACAACTCGATCTAACAACTTACCGCTTCAGCCTCAAACAAAGACGGTGATAGTAGAGCAAGCGCCCAAAGTAGTTGTGGTTGAACCCCGTCGAGTTTATCCACCACACGCTACGGTAACGACTACTATCATTAAGCCAGTACCCGTGACAGAGAAAATTGTAACTCTCACTCAGACAAAACTTGATGAGCAACGATTCCGTGAACGCGAACTGAAAGAACGCGAATTACGCCTGCGAGAACTAGAACTTCGCAATCGCGAAGCTCGGTTAAGTGAGAAAGAACGTAACTTTCAAGAACATTTGTGGTATGAACGTAGTCTTCGTAAACGTGAATGGCAAGATGCTGTAACACGAGATCAAGAATTGCGTTACCTCATGTGGCGTGAGCAGTTTATACAACCTTATAGCTGGTCAGATCGTGGCAGAATTTGTCGCTATGTGACTTATTATAATAAGGGAGTTAAGGTCAATAAACGCGTCACTATCTGCAAATGGCGAAATGGTGTTTACACCTGTTACCATCCGACTCGTTACTATATTTATCCGGTGACTAAGATTGTTTGTACTCCGATCAGGCGGTCTGTGGTGATTATTCACTAAGTAGCTGTCATTGCCAGGAAGCTTATTTGTCATTTCAGGCAAATCTAATTTGCCATTCCCGTGACGTCTAATTTGTCATTCCCGCCTGCGCGGGAATGACAAATTAGACGTCGCGGGGAATGGCAAATAGGTTTCGTGGGAATGACAAAGGGAATGACACTCATTAAAACTCGTAAGCCAACCCTACCAGCACTGAAGTCTCACGAACATTATCCGATAAGTAATCAACATCCCCAGGCAGAGCCACAGCAGAAGCTGCATTCCTAAAGTTAATGGCTTTCATATTGGTAAATCGAACTTGTAAATTGCCATAAAAATGACAAGTGAACATAAAGCGAGTTCCAAAAGAACCACCCCAAACCGCATCATTCTTAGATGTTCCAAAAGAAACAGGGCTATCTGCTACAGCAGTATTGATAATGGCATGGGTTGTTTTGACATTGGTCCAGCCATAGCCGACACCAATGAAGGGTATGAAACGAGTGCAATTTCGCCAGTCAATGTAGGCTGCAAACATGGTGGTGTAGACGCGAAAGTTATCATTGGCAACAAAGCCCGGTGCGATATCCTCATCAAATAGAGGGCTTAAACTAAATTTATTATCGCAATAGAGATAGTTCACTTCGAATCGCAAAGGAATTCTAGAACAAGGGTAAAAATCATAACCAATAGCTGGAACAAACGACCAATTGCTCGTTCTAACTTCGCCATCATTCAAAGGAGGTAAATCAAGTACTGGAGGACGATGTAAATCCATGTGAAACCAGGAATTGCCTAGATTAGCTTCCAAATATAAACCATTCACACTAATGTTATTCGACAAAGAACAGCAAGGAGAAGGGCAGTCATCATATACTTCGATGACACCATTTGTTCCATAGGCATAAGCATTTAAGGAACAAGCCATGAAGATAGGAGCAAGATACTTAAGCTTTTTATTCATCATTCCCTCGATGTAGCAACTAACGCTGACCCGTAGTTTACCAGAGTTATACAGAACTAAAAGCTCTTTCCTGTAGCATGGATTGGAGAGATATAATAAAAACACTTAATTTGTTGGTATTTAATGGCGAAATATTGTATTATTACTGTTGTTTTATGAATAATTTATGTAGACAACGATAAATCTTATGCAAAGCAGATTAAGCGAATTAGAAAGTTTAATTAAAACAGGAAAGGCTAGACCTGATATGGTCGTAAAGTTACTGCCACAACCTCCCTTTACGCCTGCAGAAATAAAAGAGTTTGGTAATGACATTTTTACTAGCGCTTTAGATAATGGTCACGATGGCGTAATAAGTTTGTTAATCAATTCCGAAATCTGTAAATCAAAACCTCAACTGCTACAAGTCTGTTTAGTCAATTTGCTAATTGCTGACAAACCTCATCTTTGCCTCGTTGTTGTAGACATAATTAAACAAATGCAAGTCGAACTAACCTTATCCTTTAGTCAATACTGGAGAATATTGGATAAGGCAAATAGCGATTTATTAGCTAGATTAGTAGAGATCGAATCACTTCCTTGTCCCTTATTTCTTACCAAATGGCTGATGATATTTATCCACGCACTCGGGGCAACTTATCCGGGGGGCTACTGTCTTGGTGTCGGCAACGCAGCGATTGAAGCCCACCTAATTGAGGCTGGCTATGGCACATTCAATGCTCGTTTTAAAGATATGTTTAGGATGTTTGTCGCAGCAACAAAACAAGTTTGTCCCGGCCTTAATTGGGCAGATGTTTCAACATCTGCAGATATGCTAAAAAGTCCCGACCTATTAGAAGAGCTTGGTAATGAACTAAGAGAGTTAATCGATAAATCTGCAAATAAAACTGCCATCTTAGCGACATTAGACAAATTAATTGTCTATCAAAATTTGCCTAACGAAGTCAGTTCAAACCCGCGAAATTTACAAAACACTCGAAAGAGTCAGTCATTAGTTGAATCGCTTGAACTAAGAGCATGCGGGGGCAGGGTGGAATTATCAAATACGTCAGGTGTTTATTCACGGACAGAATTAGCGTGTTATTTCAAATGTCTTCGCGAATTTTTAACAGCTCCTTCGTTCCCCCATCCTATTGCTATCGCAATACAGTTTTACCATGAACGAACCTCGCACTACATCAGCCTGGGGTTTAATACCCTAAAAAAACAATGGATTTTCAATGATTCTAATTTTCATGTCTATTTAGATAAAGATGAAGACGCAGTGGAATTTCTTTTCTACGTCTACGACATAATGATTAAAGAGAACCCTCAAGAAATTATCTTTGCAACTCAGATTTTTTCAAAACCTTATAATAATGCTCACGAGCTTTCTAAAAATGATCCTACTCGCATAAAAAAATTAAAACAGTTTATGACAGATTTGAACCAACATCCTAGTTGGAAAAAAATTCATGCAATTGATCAGCATAAATTAGACTATCGTACTGGAAATGTGACCTGGATAAGAACAGCACAGTATACGGGACAATCTGATATTGTTGATGCATTAGTAACAGCGAGATATGGCAGTTTTTTTAAAGCGTTTACATATTTAAGTGATCACTCTGATGTGAATAATATAAGAAATACTCGATTACTAAACCCGCCGACACTGGATGAATTTATTAAGTCACACCAACCCTAATGCAATTTAAAGAACTATAGTTAGAGGGAATAATAACAATAATAATAGGAGCATAAGACTATGAGTTCTAAGCTTACTTTAATTGTACTCCTACTGTTTATGCCATCTGCCTATGCCTGTTTTAATGACAGTGGCTGCCCTAAAAATAACGTTTGCGTCAAAACTGGTAATTTATTAGGAATCTGTTTAAGCATTTATGCTCCGTACGGCCCAACCACTTATAGCACTGCAACTGGAGTCATAGCCTCACCAGCACGTAATTCTCAAATACCTTCGATGCCTGTAAACGTCCCCGGACGGGTCGTAGGAGGTACTTGTACAAGTAATTTCAATTGCCAGGCAGGCTTTGTGTGTTCTAGACCTAATTACAGCTTGGTTGGTGTCTGTACGCAAATCAACCCGCAGTAAAGATTAAAACAAGATTCAGCAGTACGATTAACGCCAATATGGCAAAAAGCGAATGGGTAATTGTTACCCAATATGAGTTTTGACTATGGACTGCTTCATTTTGCCGTGACCACCCTAATAAGAAAGTGGTTGCAATCATGATTGCTAAGCTACAAATGAATGCCCAGCTCGTTAGATGTAACCCAAAGAGCAAACTACTAAATTTGATATCAACAATCGGTCTTAAGGAAATCAAACGTAACGCAACAAAATTAGTAAATACTGAGCTGAATAAAATAATCGCATAATGCTCTGACCGAAGTCCAAATCGCAAATTCAGCAAAAAGCCAAACGCTATAAATAGAAAACCCAAGTGCTGCAGTAAACATAATGTACAAGGAATTTCTCTTAGAATAGTTTCATAAGTTATCACCATCGCGGAGAGCAAAGTAATTGCCAAAATGGTAATCACATTAAACAACCGTTCAACCCTACTGAAAATCTCTTTACTATTCATTCGCCTTTTCACAAGCTAATCGCTATCTGGTTAATGATGTTAATAGCAAGTAAGACACTGGCAAGAATGAAAGAACTGGCAAAAGCAAAGATAGCTGCAATCCGATTGCAACACCACGCAAGGATAAAAGCTATAAAGAGTATTAGAAAAATCAACACCAGCATTTCAATCTACCTGTCACATTATTTTTAAGTATAGAAAAAGATTGAAAGTTGTCAGGTTGTCACTCCCACGAAGGCTCGGTTGTCATTCCCGCGAAACTCTGTCATTCCCGCGAAGG
>DJAM01000145.1:0-36662 GCA_002429595.1 Coxiellaceae bacterium UBA6002 | reverse complement strand
TGAAGCCACTCCGAGAATGGGTTCCCGCCTACGCGGGAATGACAAAACTATTCTTCGGAGGGAATGACAAAAAAAGTTTGCTGAGAATGACACAGAGGCCTTCGTGAAGAATGACAAATAAGTTTTTGAGGGGCGATGACCAAACAAGCCTCCCAAGGGCATGACACAGAAGCTACTTAACCCGCACCATTCTCTCACTCTGCTCCACGCGAGCAATTCTTTCAACAACTCTACTAGACCTTGAGAATTCGTGAGCCGGTGATTTTTTCATGAGAGCAGCAGTTGGAAGAGTTAGAGGTAAATTTTTCACTGCAGAACCAGACTCTGAAAGAGTGACAACAGCCTTAGATTGTTCTTCTTTAACGGGTTCATTTTTTTTGGCTTCTACTTTCGGTTCAGCTCTTGCCGATGCCAATTCAATGTTGGGAACAACATCTTTTTTGCTAACCAACTCAGCTTTTGGAGCTTCAACTTTTTGTCCAGGCAGGGTTGACGTTAAAGTTGCTTGCACGTTTTTATATGTTTCTACGTCAGACGCCTTCGCGTCAATTTTTGGTGCTACTGGATTTGGCTTCACAGGCAGCGCAGGTGGTTTAGTAGAGTGTTGGTGATAGGCTTCATAAACAGCTAGACCTCCGCCAATCAATCCCCCGATTAAGGCGCCTAGAGTCGTGCCAACGACTGGAATCACACTACCAATAACAGCCCCGATAAGCGCTCCAACGGTGGTACCAATCGAGAAGTTAACTTTAGCTTTTTTATAGAACGGAATAGCATTCGAATCTTGTTTCGCGTCTTCACCTAACGGCGTTTTAAAGATAAAGACTCGTGCTAGAGTAGGTAAGGAGCCAATGAGGCTACCAGCCAAGGCGCCTATTGCCGCACCGGCTGCAGTTCCAATGCCTGGCAGGACAAAAGTCCCAATAATTGCACAAATAGTGCTTAAGGCAGCAACTGAGATTTTGGTTTCCAGCTTGATAGTAGAAAGGGCGACTTTATTATTTACTAAGTTCTTTGTTAGAAAATTAGATTCTGAAAATAAACCGGTATTGGTGATTATCCAAGAACCGCCACCTAGAAAAGCACCACCGATTCCTGCACCGATTAATCCACCCAAAACCGAACCCAATCCAGGAAAGAGAAAGGTTCCCAGAACAACCCCTATGCAGCTGCCCAACAGTCCACCCAACCGAGCATTTTTTAAGATATTTGCCAGGGAACTATTAAGCTGCTTGCTAGTAAGTGTGGTGGAAGAAAGTTTATTGAGGATAGAGGGCGCAAAGACCGCAAGCCCTGCACAAACAATACTACCAACTAAACTGCCCGCTGCAGCACCGATTAAACCAAGCCCTGGGTGAATTGCTGCAAGGGTTGCGCCTAACCCGGCACCAAGACCCACCCCAAGCTCCAGTCCTAGCCAAAGACGCTGTTTGGTGGCGGCAAACTCTCCTTCATCCTCTTTGGTCAGAGTTTCTTTCTGATTTTTAGAATAAAGCTCATAGCCAACAGTAAGAATGGCCGTGCCAACAATTCCGATCAAAACCCCATATATCCCAGCAGCACTGGAAGAGGAATTTTTCATGAAGGTGAATGAAAATAGCGAACCCAAACAGCTCCCAATCGTAGCACCACTGTAAAAAATCATTGGGGTCTTTTCTCGAACAGAAGCAGGTAGCTTACGAGTTAGCGGTTGAATGATGAAATAGAGGAAGGGGAAACCAAGAATTCCAAGCCCCTGACCCAGAAATGACATATTGTCTGAGATAGTCGCTTTCTTAAAAGTCGCAACGCCAGCCAACAAGCCTTTACCATACTTTGAGCCATATTTAACGTTTTTTGCTATTCTTTTTATAGTCTCATACATTGCTTAAAGCTTACGAGAGTAGGAAAGAGACAAATATACCATGTTTTTAATAAAAAAATAGTCTTCTACAACCATTTTAATCGTAACAATATCCGCATTTTTCATTGGCATTTGATAAAATGCTACCCGTCGTAGGATTAGGTCGAAAGACTGTACAGCCTTTAAGTTTCAATTTGTAGGCGGTAGTATAAACCTCACTCAAATCAGAAAAAGGGAAGTCGACTGGTAGATTAATTGTCTTTGAGATGGCGTTATCGATGAACGGTTGCACTACTGCCTGAATATTAAGATGATCTTCAGGTGCAAGATGACTTACTTCAACCCACGCTGGTGGCAGACCTGGTTTAGCCAATTTTTTCCATCGGTAATAAGCAAAATCTTCAACTGAGAACGAAGTTAATTCGCCGGTCTTCATAGTAACTTGGCGATTATAGGTCGCGCTAAATACTGGTTCGAGACCACCTGAAATATTGTTTGCAAAAAGGCTAATACTGCCGGTTGGGGCGATAGCGTTGTGATGGCTATTTCGAAGCCCATGACGCGCAATTTCTTGCTGTAGTGTTACTGGTAAAGTCTGAACAAAGTTGCCACTAAGATATCGTTTATCGAAATAGGGAAATGAACCTTTTTCCTTGCCAAGCTCGCACGAAGTTTGCCAAGTAGCATGCGCTATTTTCTTTGAAATCTCTGATGCTAATTTCAGAGATTCAGAACTACCATAGGATATCCCCAGCATGATGAAGGTATCTGCTAATCCAGTAAACCCAAGCCCTAGCCTTCGAGTATTAAAGGATAATGTTTTTTGGACTCTCAATGGGTAATGCGAGACTTCAACAATATTATCTAAAAATCTGGTTGCGATAATGGTAGCTTTCTCAAGAGCTGCCCAATCAATCTTAGCTTGATCCGTAAAGGGTGATCTCACAAATTTAGTTAAATTTAAAGATCCTAAATTACAGGCCCCATAGGCGGGTAACGGAATTTCGCCACAGGGATTAGTAGCATTAAGCCATTCATGATAATAAAGGGGGTTTAACTCATTGATGGTATCTTCAAAAATGACGCCCGGTTCAGCATAAGAATATGCGCCACGTATAATATCTTCCCATAATTTTCTAGCACGGATAACTTTAAAAATTTCACAAGGAACTTTTTTTCTTGAATTCGACCAACGTCTTAGAATTACTTTATTAAGTGAATTATTTGCTGCGATAGGGAACACCAAAGGCCAATCATCATCATTTGCAACAGCGGTCATAAATTCATCAGTGACAATGACCGATAGATTAAACTGTCGCAATTCATTTTCATCAGCTTTTGCTGCAATAAATTCTTCAATATCAGGGTGATCACAGCGCAAATTAGCCATCATTGCGCCGCGTCTTGCTGCAGATGAAAGCATGGTTGCCGACATAGCATTCCAAACCCTCATAAACGAAATAGGACCAGAGGCGACAGCTTGAGTGTTGTGGCAAACAGCACCTTTAGGTCTTAAGATTGAGAAATCATAACCGACGCCACCACCTTTCTGTAATGTTATTGCTCCTTCCCTTAAAGCATTAAATATACCTGTGAGCGAATCCTCTTTAATCTTCATGACAAAGCAATTAAATAAAGTAACATCCTGTGCAATCCCTGCTCCTGCTAAGATTCTACCTCCAGGTAAGAAAACAAAATCCTCCAGCACTGAATAGAATTGTTTTGTCCAATGATTTTGTATTCTGCTAGCTTCTGGCTCGCAGGCTGCACGAGCTACCCGACGCCAGGTATCTTCAAGAGTACAGTCAACAATTTTATCTGAAAATCGATAGCGATATTTCAAGTCCCAAACATATTCCGAAATTGGTTGTTCAAACCCGCGCATCTCTTTGTCTCATATTAAAAAATTTTCTGTACTACACTAATATAGTCTATAAAAATGAGAGGTAAGAATGTTTGAAGAGATTGAAATAAGAAAGTATTCCTACTCAAATAAAGCCGCTATTATGCACATTGATCGACGCGATCATTTCAAAAAAAGGATGTTTGAAAAAATACAACTTCAAAGAACATTTCGTCCGACTAAACCCTTAAATGAATTTCAGAAAATATTACGGAAGCTACGTATGGATAAAGGTATCTGAGTTAGCTACCGGTGGATAGCAAAATGCTTACAAAATTTACAGCTAAAATGACTTTGCATTTAGCGCCATTGGGTTAACATAGCCCTATCCAGATGAATATGGCGTACAAGATGTGCGATTTCTTCAGGACGAAGCCTTTTCATCCTGGATATAAAATTTATTTTTCAGCCCAAAATAATGCAACTGCCCCTGACATCATTACTTCGAATTTTGAATAATGTTTATTTAAAACCTCTTTTAAGCCAGCTAAGTCGTCTTCTAAATTACAAAATATTTGATGCTTGTTATAAGTATTCATCAGCTTCTTCGCCACAAAATTTAATCGCAAGTCTTTACCAAGAACGGTGGCACCAAATATTGTTCCCTTAGGACTCAAATATGGATTGATATTCTCAAATATTTTGGCCTTATCACGAATTGTTCCTGGTAAGCAATGTATTAAATAGTTCAAACCGATTGAATCAAATTGAATATCGTTAAACGGTAAATCTTGGAAGATATCTGCTTGAACACTTTGTGGTTTATAGCGCACAAGTCGCTTACTGGTTACTTTCAAACAATTTTCACTAAGATCTAAGAGAGTAATTTGAGGATTAGCAACGGTGAAACGACATTTATCTAAGAAATAACCTGTGCCGACTCCAATATCTAAATGATTATTCGAGATATTTTGATTATAAAGATCAAGAATTTTTTGCTTTGAACAACGCCAAATCAGAGGACAACAAAAGCTTAAAACAAAGTAATCATAAATTGTTAATAGAAAATCAGTATAAACTTCGATATCTTTATTAGCATCCTTAAAAACAGTCTCTTTTGCAGTGAGATTTTTTTCCATAAAATGTTCCCTTTCCGGTTATTTTTCCAATTCTTCCCAACGTTGATAACAAAATTGCAACTGTTGCTCAAGATCTTTTAACTCTTGTGTTAGTTTTGAAATACTTTCTGGATTATCTTTATAAAAGCTTGGATCAGCTAAATGATGATTAATTTCCGCCTGTCTTGCTTCCAGACTTTCGATTTTTTCAGGTAAACTTGTTAGCTCTTGCTGTTCTTTATAAGTTAGTTTTCTAGACTCTTTTTTAATACCTGGCTTACTTTCTCTAGGAGCTTCAACCTTAGTTGTCGTTTTAGTTTTTTTTGCTTGGTATGCCAACCAATCATCATAACCACCCACATTTTCTTCGATGTGACCCTTTTCTTCAAACGCAAATGTACTAGTGACAACATTATTTAAAAAGGCTCGGTCATGTGAAATTAATAATAGCGTTCCTTCAAAATTTAGCAGCGTTTCTTCAAGTAGCTCTAGAGTTTCAATATCAAGATCATTAGTCGGTTCGTCCAATACTAAAACATTACAAGATCTAGAAAATAATTTTGCTAGCATCACTCGATTACGTTCGCCTCCCGACAAATTTTTGATGAGTGTTCTTGCTTGTGCAGGAGAAAACAAAAAATCTTGTAAATAACTATAAATATGTTTTTCAGTGCCATCGATTCGAATAGTATCGCCAAGCTCACTGATTGCTTCATAAATAGTTAGATCATCCTGCAACTGTAATCGGTGCTGATCGAAATAACCAATTGTTAGCTTTGTGCCATGTTTAACTGACCCAGAGGTAGGCAAGAGATTTCCCAGTAATAATTGCACTAGCGTTGTCTTACCAACACCATTTGGTCCAATAATTCCGATCTTATCACCGCGCAAGATTACGGTTGAAAAATGATCGATAATTTTTTTATGGTCAAACTGAAAACTAATATCGTCAACTTCAAAAACAATTTTGCCCGAAGTAGTTAATGCTTGTGAACTCAAGGTGACCTGTCCCTGACGAACTCTTCTTTGGGCTCGTTCGACGCGCATTTTTTTTAGTTGTCGAACCCGACCTTCATTTCTAGTACGCCTAGCTTTAATTCCTTGTCGAATCCACTGCTCTTCTTCCGCAAGCTTTTTATCAAAGAGAGCATTAGCCTTCATCTCTGCTGCGAGAAGAGTTTCTTTGTGCTGTAAATAAGCATGATAATTGCCACGCCAACTCACTAAATTACCATTATCAATTTCAACAATGTGGGTTGCAAACTTTTGTAATAACTCGCGATCGTGAGTGATAAAGATGATTGTTTTGTTAAAACTTTGAAGCAGATTTTCTAATTTTAAAATGGCATTAATATCTAGATGGTTAGTAGGTTCATCCAGCAGTAAAATATCAGGTTCTTGCACCAAGATACTGCTTAACAAGACTAAGCGCTTCATACCGCCTGATAGTTCATTAAAATGCTGTTTTGCATCAAGCATAAGCTTAGAAATAGTTTTGGCTACGATTGAAGTATCTTGCCACGACTCGTCATTTTTCGCAGGTAAAGCTCTCGTGACAATCTCTTCAACGGTACCTGAGATGTTTTCCGGAACATTCTGCAGTAAAAGTGCAATTTTTAAGGCACTGTTTTTCTCGATGGCACCTGAATCAAGTTGTAATTCGCCATTGATCACACGCAACAACGTGGATTTACCACTGCCATTTCGGCCAATTAGACCAACACGCTCCCCAGCATCAATGAAAAGATTACCATGTGCTATCAATGGTACACTGCTGTGACTGATTGTGATATCTCGAAGACTCAGGATCATTGTTGGTCTTTCGCAAATTGGATGACGATGGTACCGCTAATGATCACTAAAACGCCGAGGATTTGGATGGCTGAAACTAACTCGTGCATGGCTAGTATGCCTACCAATAATGTCACAATAGGTTCCAATGCCGAAAGAATAGAAGCTTTAAGAATATTGATAGATTTTAAACCGTCTAACAACAGCGCAATTGGCAGAGCAGTAGCTAATATGCCCACGGCCAAAACATTCACTACTGCTTTTAAAGTCACCGGAGCACTAAAATGATGGCTAGCTATAGAGACGATTAAGAAGAATAGGGCGCTAATGGCACAGATTAGAATCGCAAACTCACTAGAACTATATTGATTGATAACTTGTTTGCTTTGGTAGATGTAAAGCGCATATCCTAATGAAGCTAATAAAGCCAGACCTAAACCAATAAAACTAACTGGAGCTAAGTGATTATTCTGCAAAAGAATTAATCCTGTGATCACCAAGAATAAAGATAACAGCGATCCCTTATTAATCCGCCAACGATTATTTGCCCATACGGAAAGGGCAATGAAAATAGGGTAAGCAAAAAAGATTACCATGGCTAATCCGGTCCCAGTTTCTTTGCTGGCAAAGAAGTAAAAAACACTTGACGCAGCGTAAAACAAGCCGGTTAAAATTAGCATTGGCCTTAGTTTTAGAAAGCTTTTGTTGGTTTTCTGATGCTCTTTCTGGAAAAACCTAAACCCAATCATCCAGATCACGGCGATAAAAAATCGCCAAAAGAGCATGGTTGAGATGGCCATGCCTTGATTGATAAGTTGCGTTCCAAAAAAACCAAGAAAACCATATAAAGTTCCAGATAGGATGACCAGCCAGGTAGCCGAAATGGCCCGTTCATTTTTTGAAACCGGTATTGCTTTGTTCAAAAGAAAAGCCCTAAGATAGGAATTTAAGAACTTTCTATTGTATCGACCCCTTAGGTCACATACAACCAGCGAAACATTGAATAACTATTAAAAGGATAACCATGCGCAGGCTTTTCTTTTTATTATTATGCCTTTGTCCCACAATGGTCTTTGCAGATAAGTTTGAGGCGACAGCCAACTACGAGCTTTGTTTCACGCCCACCCAAAACTGTACTAATTTGATTGTCAACGCCATTAATCAAGCAAAAAGCCAAATTTTAGTCCAAGCCTATTCATTTACCTCGGTGCCTATTGCTCGCGCAATAATCAATGCTCATCGAAAAGGTGTTGAGGTTAAAGTTATCTTAGATAAAAGCCAGTATCGACCACACGGATTTTCCGCAGCAAAACTCTTAACCGATTACCAAATTCCAACCTTTATTGACTATCAGTTTAATATTGCCCACAACAAGGTCATCATTATAGATAACCAAACAGTGGTGACCGGCTCATTTAACTTCACAAGAGCCGCGGAAGAGCGCAATTTAGAAAATGTGATCATTATCACGGATCACCAAATTGCAAAGAGATACGCAGCGAACTGGCATGAAAGATTTAAGCAATCTAAACCTGCAGCGTTGTTTTCCCAAGCTAGCTATTAGAGTTTTCTGCCTGTCATTTTATTGCCATTCTCCCGAAAGATCTGTCATTCCCGCGAAGGCGGGAACCCATGCTTGAAGCCACTCCCAGGATGAGTTCCCGCTTCTGCGGGAATGACATTAATAAGAACAAAAGAGTTTGTGAGCCACCTGATAGCACATACTGTTACCAATTCTATAATAATTATCATAGTGATAAGGGCCATCAGGGTATACTACAATGCCTCGATCGTTGTGGTAATGTGCATATTCCGCATTCACAATCGGAACAGAATAGTGATAACCATAGCCTGTCGTGAAGGGGTAGGAATAATAAGGAGCTGCATGGTACGGGTAAATGACGACATCCCGGTAGGCATCTTGTTGAACTGCTTGCGCTTGACTTAAGGAAGGCAGCAGGCCAAATGCAAGTAGAACCAAAAATATCAACTTTTTTACCAAATTCATATAGACCAGCCTCTTTTTTATAATTATAGTTGAGATCCTCACGCTTCAGGACACCCAGACTAAGCAAACTTAGATATGAACTTATGACTATTGATATCAATAATACTGAAATACATCTTTGGTTTATCAATGATCGGGAGATTACTGGTCCGTCCTTGCTCGCTGCTTACTTAACGTTATTAAACGAAGAGGAACAAACGAAGCAACGTCGGTTTTATTTTGAAAAAGATCGGCATCAATATTTAATTACGAGATCATTTTTAAGAATAATTTTGTCGTTGTATGAAAGCCAAGTAACTCCAAAGCAATGGCAATTTCAGCGGCAGTATCATGGTAAACCTTTCATCACAACCCCAGTCACCAAACCTCTGTACTTTAATCTATCACACACAGCAGGAAAAATAGTCATTGCTATAAGTTGCCACAATGGCGTCGGTATCGACATTGAAAATATTAACCGCGAATCAAATCTTAAAGAGATCGCTAAAACTATTTTTTCTCATGATGAATTTAATTTTTTTTCGCAGTTAGCTCCATCGGAGCAGCCCAATTATTTTTTTTTACTTTGGACCTTAAAAGAATCGTATGTTAAAGCGCAAGGAAAAGGCATCTCAATGCCAATGACAGATTTAACTTACCTCAATCATAAAATCTCCTTGCAGGATCAAAATCCAAACTGGCTATTTTGGTCATTATTTTTTGGTAACAATTATCAACTTTCAATTGCTGCCCAAATTTCTGAACACATTCATTATCAAAAGATTCGCATGTTTCAAATTAATTCTGCAGAAGAGTGGTGCGATATTGAATACCCCATTAAACCAATTCCGATCTGTTCTGAAAGATGAAGTCACTGATTATTGATAACTATGATTCGTTCACTTTTAATCTTTACCAAATGATTGCAAAGATAAACGGTGAGCCTCCGATTGTCGTTAAAAATGACCGCATTAACCTCGATGTTATTGCGCAACTTGAGATCGATAACATCATCATTTCTCCTGGACCCGGTCATCCGGACAATATTAAAGATTTTGGTGTCTGTAAGGACATCATTTTAAATGTTGACTTACCTATTTTAGGAGTTTGCTTAGGGCATCAAGGTATAGCCTGTGCCCACGGCGGCAAGGTGATTCAAGCGCCAGAACCTATGCATGGCCGTCTGTGCGCAATCACTCATGAAAAAGATGAGCTTTATGCCAATATCCCTAATATATTCAATGCAATACGTTATCATTCTCTTGTTATCTCTGAAGATCTGCCAAATTGCTTAGAAGTAACTTCAAGAAGTAGCGACAACCTTATAATGAGCATCAGAAATAAGCGCAAACCAATTTGGGGGGTTCAATTTCACCCTGAATCGATTCGCAGTGAATATGGTGAGCAAATTCTTGAAAATTTCAAAAACATCACGAGCAGTCGCAGAAAAAAAATAAAACGTTATCTTAGCCTAGACAAAATTAGTTCACGTAATGAGCAATCTAATCCAAACTTTAGCCATCAACTTTTCGTTAAAAAAATCAGGTTAGACATAGGAGTAGAGGACTTATTTAATCGCTTAGCTCAAAATGTAGATGGCGCTATTTGGTTAGATAGTAACTCTAAAAACTCTGGACGTTTTTCAATACTAGGCGTTGCTAATGGCCCAGAAAGTTATCAACTGCAATACAATGTCGATAATCAAGAATTAAAAATTATCAGAAATGAAAAAACTATCATAAAAAATCAAAACCTGTTTGATTATTTACAAGAAGAACTTCAAAAAAGGGCGGTTTTGATGCCCACATTACCATTTGAATTTGCCTGTGGTTTTGTCGGCTATTTTGGCTATGAACTAAAAAGTGAGACCATGCCAGTCAAAAATAATTTTAGTTCTGCACTTCCAGATGCCCAATTTTTGTTTCTTGATCAAGCCTTAGTGTTCGATCATGCAGAAAATGAATGCTATTTGCTTTACTTAACAAAGCCAACGAATAGGTCTGAAGCACAATTGTGGTTCGACAAGATTCTTCAAAAAATAAAAATTCCATCCCAAAAAATATCTCACCAGAGTCAGGCGCTACCTCCTGTCAAATATAGTTTGGATAGAGAAGCTTATTTAGCAGCAATAAATAAATGTCTAGACTTTATAAGAGTTGGCGATAGCTACGAAATCTGTCTGACCAATCGCATTAAAGTAAACACTAACGTCGAACCACTAACATTTTATTCCACCTTGAGACAACAGAATCCCGCACCTTATTCTGCATTTTTAAAGTTTGAAAATTGTGCGGTGGCTTGCTCTTCCATGGAACGCTTTTTACTTATTGATGCCGAAAAAAATGTAGAAACAAAACCAATTAAAGGTACTATGCCACGCGGCAAAACAATCAGTGAAGATCAATCATATATCGAGATTTTAAAGAATAATGAAAAGTTTTTCTCCGAAAATCTTATGGTAGTAGATTTATTGCGTAATGATTTAGGACAGGTTTGTGAAATTGATAGTATCCACGTGCCTCAGTTCATGCATGTGGAAAGTTATCAAACTGTGCACCAGTTGGTTACCACCATACGCGGTAAATTGCGTGCAGATTGCAATGCAATTGATACTTTTAAGGCTTGCTTTCCTGGAGGCTCAATGACGGGTGCGCCTAAAAAGAGAACAGTAGAAATAATAGACCAACTTGAGAATGAAGCTCGTGGCATTTACTCAGGCAGTATTGGTTATTTATCTTTAAATGGCTGCGCCGACTTAAATATTGTCATTCGAACTGCAGTTATCACTAACAATGAATTAACAATAGGAGTAGGAGGTGCGATCATCGCTATGTCAGAACCCAATGAAGAATATGAGGAAACTTTGTTGAAAGCGCAATCACTTTTAACTGCCTTGCGCTTAAGTATCTGAAAATTATCACTTTGCAGTTTTTTAATTTTCGAATAGACTACGCAAAGATTAAATGGATACCATAACTAAGGAAAGTTAAATGAAGGGAGATTCTTTAGAAAATTATATTGCTTGTCTTAACAAATATATAGATGTACACATACCTCCAACGCTTAGCCTTGAAGATTTTAATTATTTAAAAGTAGGTTGTACATCCGTCTCGAAACTAGACTATTCCTCTAAGAAAAAATTTTATGTGGGGTTGTTGCAAGCAGCTGCCAGAGGTCGGATCTATGGTACCCACCAGAATAAGTTTCTATTGCTAACTGATCTCTTCGCTACCAAGATTCCACAACACGAAGTTCAAGCTATTGAAAATACAATATTAATCAACGCTCAGATGAGCAACATAAGCATCAAATCTCACTAAATATTTTTTACAGTGTTAGACATTTCTAACGTGATAGCATATTATCTTCACGAATAAAATTAGACAGTAACACAAAATAGGATATTTTGTTTTGCATAAGGAGTTTTGACCTCATTAAGTCAAAAAGTGCCAACTATAAGATCTAATCAATGTATAAAAGAGCAGTACCAACAAGAAATACAACAACTACCACAAGCCAAATTCTCTCCACCCTGGGTTCACCTGAAAAAGAAAATCTCTTTAAAAAAACAAAAATCAATGTGGTAGAGCTTTTACAATTCGGACCTAAACCGCCTCTCAACCTATTTAAAGGTCGAGCCAGCGCTCGTCCTCAAAAGTTTTATGAAGGTAATTACACAATACATACTTTAGCAACACTCCCAGAATTGGTTGCTAACCTTAGAAAAAGACCGAACTTATCTGTAATTACATTACGCTTCCTATTGAATGAACATTTAGAGCTACTCTTTGCAGAAGATGGTGATCCTACTCAAACCAGACCACCCCATTGGAGAATGACTAACGCTCCGAAGATAACTGATTCAGTATGCGCTTCTGCTGGCAATGTCACCCTGAATGAAAAAAATCAAATTATTCACATTTCTAATAAAAGTGGCGGTTTTCATCCGCTATATGATTCTCTTCAGTGGGTTATCGGAATTATCGTTGCCTATGGTTTGGAGTTCGCAGATAACGTCACAGTTACCAAACTGAGTCCTGAAGGAAATCTACAAAATTTCGCCATTACTTCACAACAATTAAAAGACCTTATTAATGGTTTATTTAGTACTGAAGAACTTAGGAAGTTTAAGCAAACTAATAGCGGCTTACCAACCAGAGATTATCAATATGTAGATCCAAATAAATCTATAGGTCCACGTCGAAGAATGTGGCAACCTAATTTTGATGACATTCCAGCAGGTGGCCAAAATGATGAGCTGCTAGATGCAGCCCTACAATTTCAAAGTTAATAGCTCTGAGTCACTGTAACAACAGTCAATTAGGTTGAATGAGAATTTATTGAAAGGAACTATACTTCTATGATAGGGGGAGTATACAAATTTGAAACAAGAACCTGTTACCATTACTTTCTTAGGAAGCGGTTCTGCCTTTACGGTCGGTGATAACAATTACCATTCAAATATCTTGGTATCCCACAAAAATTCAAACCTTCTAATCGATTGTGGCAGTGACGTTCGTTTCTCGCTGCACGATTTAGGATTAGATTACAATGTGATTGACGCCGTTTATATTAGCCATCTACACGCAGACCATGCAGGCGGCTTAGAATGGCTGGGCTTTAATCGCAAATTTGGTACTGACAAAGAAAAACCAGTGCTTTATGTGAGTGATAAATTAGTTAAAGATCTATGGAATAAAGTTTTATCAGGCGGCATGTCATCTTTACTAAATAAAAAAGCAACCCTGGATAGTTTTTTCACTGTGCATAGTGTGGGCGATAGTAACGTTTTCCATTGGCAGGGAATAAAATTTGAATTGGTTAGAACAATCCATTACTACAACAATAAGAAGCTCGCACCAAGCTATGGTCTTTTTCTAACGTATAACCACACTAAAATTTTTATTACCACAGACACACAATTTACTCCTAAAAGGCTAGAGAAATACTATTCAGAGGCTACTATCATTTTTCAGGATTGTGATTTAACTAATAAATACGGCAAAGTACATGCCGGTTACAATCAATTAGTTACCCTCAATAAAAATATCAAGGCAAAAATGTGGCTATATCATTACACCTGCTTAAAGCTTCCAGATGCTAAACAAGATGGCTTCTGCGGTTTTGTGAAGAAAGGTCAAGTGTTTACGATGGACTAATCCTTGCTTTCAGTCCGATAGACTATAATTGAAGAGAAATTAATAAAAAAAGGGATGGATTATGTCATTATACGATATCCCCATATTTCTTCTGAAATTGGCTCGGTTGTGTATTTGGGTACTAATGATCATAGTTGCATTAGGAATTTTACAGCCTTATGTTAAGAACTATAATTCCTATACTTACCTGCAGCCCATTTCCAAAGTTGATAAATCAATCAATAATACAGTTAAGGAATACATCCCTACAACTATCGGAAACCATGATTGGTCTCGCATTTTAACGCTGGTTGGGTTTCTAATTTTGTTGGCAATTGTCAGTACCGCAGACAATCATTTTAAGGATGCTCGCGATAAAAGAAGACTTACCAAAGAGCTAGATCATATAAAACTAAAGACACATACCGCTAAGCAGCAAAAAGACATTGCTGAACTTCAAGAAAGAATTCAAAGTACTACAATGCGAGGTAAAAGTAGATCAGCATTGCTCAAAGAATTCGCCCTGATTAAAAAAGAACTAGAAAAGACGGGCCGAAATCTTGCTTTCCTGGCTATCGATGTGGTCAATTCCACCGATATGAAAAAGCAAGAAGACCCCGTAATTGTGGAAAGAGATTTCAATGAATATCATGACTTTGTGCAATCTAAATTCCAAAAGTACGGCTATGTTAAAGCATCTTGGACACCAGATGGTGTAATGTCTTGTTTTAATACAACAGAACAGGCCATAGAAGCTGCTCAAGCTATTATCGCAGGCTTAAAAGAATTTAATCAATCTGTAAAAATGATGAGGCGTGATTTTGCTGTGCGTTGCGGTATCAACAGCGGTTTCGTTTATTATGATGTCACGACTCCTCTAGAAGAATTTAGTGATCGAGTTATCGATATTGCAGGCCATATGCAAAAGCATGCTGCTCCTAACACGATCCTGATCGCAAAAGATATGGTAGAGCCCGTAGAAGAGCATGGCGAATTTAGCAAAACAGCTAAAATTGTTGATAGCTTAGAGGCCTATGAATGGAACCCAGACGCAATAATTAAAAAAGACGTTGCCTAATTTTGGTTAGCGTTGGAATAATTCTAAATCAATATTCAACTCATTAATTCGATCACTTAATAGTTGAATAACAGATTCATAAAATTCAATAATCAATTCTGGGTGCTCTTCTTCAATCTTATTTAAGATAGGAATTGTAAGCTCAAATAATGTACAAGATGTATCAGTTACGATAGTAGCTGAACGCGGATGACCAGAAAAAAATCCCATTTCTCCGAGTAAGACATTACTTTCAGTCGTAAATAAACGAATGGTTTGATTATTTCCTGCATTGATAAAGGCAGTAACTTGGCCTTTTTGTAAAAAATATAATGAGTCAGAAGGCTCTCCTTGCCTAAATAAATATGTGCCAGCACGCACATCTTTCCTGAGTAAATATTCCAAAAATATATCTTGATCTTGAGATTTATTAAACAATAAATTTAGATCTTCATCACCCTCTGTATCTGCTCCAATTAAATATCTGCTTTCACACCATTCTAAAGCGTAATCTAGTGATGGCATAAAAAGAATATTTTGGTCTAACCATTGTCTTGAAGACATATGAATAAATTGTTCCTTTATATCTTTCTTTGCGTTTGAGATTAAATACTGTACCTGATACTTCTTAGCAATCTCTCCGAGAGTAATAAAGTTAACTACTGAAGAAACATCAAGTCCCGTGACATGCTGAAAATCCAAAATTAAATTTACGTAATGGCCCATTCTAACGTCTTTCAAAGTATAATAAACATGCTCTAACAAGCGTCGAGAAGATCCAAAAAATAAATAGCCCTGCAACTTAAGTATTAAAGTTCTTTTTCCAACTCGTCGTAAATATTGTTCTACTGAGTACGGATATTTATGTTTACTTCTAAATTCTTTACCTGTTATTTCATATTTTACGTTATTAATACGACTGTATTTGACAAGAAAGAAAGTACTCGCTAATAGCACTCCAAGCACAATGCTCATCATAAATCCAAAGAAGATTGCTGTTAGAAAAATACTCAGAATCAGCAGATAATCCTCGTAGGGTAATCGCCAAAACGCTTGATAAAGCCATTCATAAAAAAGTTCTAATGCTGAGAAAATAATTAAACCAACTAAGATTGCTTTGGGCATATAAGAGAGAATGTCAGGAACACCTATCATCATTACTAAAACAACCAGAATAGTCATTAACAGCGGTATTACCGTTTTAACCCCTATTCTTTGTAATAGCACACTGACAGGTACCGAAGGTGTGGTGAGTACTCCACCAACCAGCCCAGAAATGAAAACTCCGATGCCGCATGAAGCTATTTCGGTATCTAAGAGCTTTCTACTGACTGTGGTAGATTCCAACGCACTTAATCTAAAAGTTTGGATTAAAATAGCTGTGACGGATACGACTAAATAATAATTAATGTTACTAGTAATTGCACGCCAATCGATATGAGCAATGTATTGAATATCCCAATCATTTGTCATCAACGAGATATGCATGCCACTTAAGAAATATCCTCCGGCAACCGCTTCATCATGGGTAATTCCCTTAACAAAAAGATATGAATTGATTAAAAGAATTGTTCCTAGAATCACGATCATATAAACATATTTTGAATTAATAATTTTAATAGCTATAAACAATAGGGCACCATAAGTTATACCCATCCAACTAATTGCCAAGGTGCTAATTAAGTTTGTTGGCTGTGGAAGATCTTGAGACATGACCTGTACTGAACCCACTAGCAACATGTATCCCGTGACCGCCATAAAGCCACCAATCACTGGGTAGGGCATATAGCGAAGTAGTCTTACTAAACCGGTCATGCCTGAAATTAACATCATCAATCCGGTGCAAATCGTTACAATAACCAAGGCAACGAGAGCTGTCGGTAAAAAATTCTCAGGCGAAGTACTTTTACTAATATTCGCTGTCATCAAGATGACAATAGCACCTAGGGATGGCGAAGTCGTTGCGAGAGAGTAAGGAAAGCGACTTGACAGACCGTAAAAGAAATTGACAATCGTCACTCCTAAAAAGCCAGTTGCAAGACCCCACGGTAAGAGTGGAGATAATGGACCAGTAAATATAAGTACAACTGCGGCTTGGGTAAAGCAGATCACTAGAAACGAGGAGTAAACTCCTGCAAATAATTCCCTCGGCCAGTTGATATGTTTTATCATCTAGTTATCCATAACCTTAGCTAAAGCCTCAAAGTAAATATAGTTCTTGAGACTCGTTTTAGCCACTAAGTTATAGAATTCGTTTACTTTTTTTCATGTATTAGTGCTTAGCTGTTAAAGCCGCAATCGGGTATTGATTGCGTGCATTGCGCCAGAGAATCTGTTTGGAGCCACTGCCAACTACCCGTGGCGACTGGTCGCCGAGCATCTCTTGCTAGGACTATCTTTGCGGTAATAAAATTATTGCCCTCATAAAAACAATGACCGTCCTCTAGATATGCTTTGGACCATCTAGCCATTGAAAATCCTGTTACATTCGATTTGAACAATTCAAAGTCAGCAGCTGAAACCAGCTCTTCGTTTTGTACATACAGCGGCAACCAATTATTAAGCTGCCCATGCTTAATATCGTCCAAAGTTGGGCAGGTAAAAGTTTGACCAAAAGCAAGTAGGGAGTAGCCTAAAAAAAATAAATGGAAAAGAACAGTGCTCATTATTAAGTCCTTGTTATTGCTAAGTGGTTAAAATAGCAATAACAGGTCCTTAATAGCTATACAGGAAATTTTACTGGTTGCTGTAACAAACACTTCGAATCAAAAGACTACTGAGTTGCTAATAAATCCGATAAGTCATTAGCATGTTCTTCTTCGTCTTCTAGAATCTCTTCTAACATTCTACGAGTTGTTGGATCTTGATCACCAAACCATTCAATCATCTTACGGTAAATCATAATAACCGTCCGCTCAGCAATTAAATCCTCTTCAATCATAGCTTTAAGGCTCGTACCTGAACCATAATCTGTCGTAGTGCGATTAACCACAGTGGCAGGGTTAAAATCAGGGTTTCCACCTAACTGATTTATTCGATCAGCGATCATCATCATATGCTTTTCTTCATTCAGAGCATGTTCTTCAAATTCTTCTGCTACCTGGAGGAAGTCTATTCCTTTAGCAATAACTTGATGGTGGCGGTAACGTAAAACACACATTATTTCGGTTGCTAAAGCATTATTGAGATGCTCATAAGCTTCGTTTAAATCCAAGGGATAATCTGCAGTAACTGCCCCTTCACTTAAATGTTGTCGAGCTTGCTGTTTGATTTGATTAATATCCATATGAAGATTATTGTTTCTTGCTTTCATTATCACTCCTTCGAAAGTAACCAATAGATTTTTAGTATAGTATCTATTCCACAACTTCAACATCGTAACCAGACCCAGGTACAATGTTGAAGTTAGTAGCAGTTTTATGAGATATTGATGAACCAAATTAAATAATAACAGGTGACAGATTATGCATGAATTTATAGCAGCTATTGTTAGAGGGCTACTCGCAGGAATGTTTGGTGGTGTGATAGGGGGTGTTACCGGTTCTGTTGCGGGTGCCACAGGAGCTGCATTGTTAAATGGAGCAGGCTATCCTAATCACGATCCTAATGAATCTGCGGGAATGGCTGCTTTGGGTAATGCTTTAATACTTGGCGCTGCGTCATTTAGCACTGCTGCTAATTCAAGAGACCGTATTTATTTCTTTGCACCAAAGCCACGGACAGTCAGTCACTTGTGTCTGTTAGTATTAACCTTTTGCCTGCAGCAAGCTTTAGGGACAGCCCTTGGGTACGGGTTGCTGCGCGATGATATGACTACTGGAACCTTGGGGTCAGTCACCGCTGATGCGGAGGTGGGTAGTCTACTGACTCTGCTACCATTAGCACTCCTAGCGGCTTGTTTGATTGCTTGCTATTGTCCACAAAGCACTTCAGAAGAACAGCAACGTCTAACTCTTTAATTCAATTCTTGTGTGTAATTTATTTAACATAATGTAAGATAATTACCAATTTTCAATACTTTGCTACTATATTCGATAGGGACAGTTATACTTATATTGTGATCTAATAAATCCAAATAAAAAAATAATAATAAAAATAATTAAGCAGGCGATGTTCAACGAATAACTAGAAGAAAGATAACATTGCCTGTTCTTTCACGAGTAAACGTTTTTGATTTCCCGCCAGATATATAAAAACGACAAACTTAGCAAACATAACGCAAACAAGAAGCTAAATGTGAGTGCAGGAATTCCTAGGATATGAGTAAAGCCAAAAATTCTAAAAAAGACATTCATGACGCCTAACAATGATATAAAAGACAATGTAATATAGCAGATGCAAGCAAGCCAATAATAATGTTCTCCTTTCATTTTCGATACTTTCTCTGGTTTTTGAAAAGTCTGAATAAGCCATCTGATTGATGCTTTTCTTAAACGGTTACGATCCAAGATATCGCTGAGTAAAAAATAGCCATCAAACTCCCCCAGAGGGCTTAAATTTTTAAAAGCGTTAAAATAAAGCATTAAACTATATAGCCACAAATAAACTCCCAACATATTGTCACTGGCTAACCATGCTGATAACGCTAAACAACCAGCGACTATACAATCCATATAAATGCCAGCGATATTCACTAAGAAGCGATCATGACGATTTGCTAACCACAATTCAGAAGTATCAACATACGCAAAAGGCAACCCCCAGTGCCATCCTAAACCAATCCGCTGGACTCTATACCCTAGCATTTTAGCAACAAAGGCATGAGCGCTTTCATGCAAAATCACTGCAGTGCCACTAACTGGTAAGACAAAAAGCAACCAAAGGAAAATATTTGGGTGAATAGCTTGAGTTTTAGCGATAATACTAGGCAAGAGTGCAAAAAAAGTTGCGATACCCGCAACTGCAACCAGAATAAAGATCAATTGTGGTAACCAAGTAAACAATTGGGATATACCACTATTGTAGATTTTGGTTAACCAATCATCGGTGCCGCTAAACGTTAATTCTTTCTGAGTAAATTTTTTAACCATATTGAAAGCCTTACTAACTATAGTTTTCTTTTTATGGCTTTCTAGCAAAGTATCTGTGACGGAAGGCAAAATCACAAAGCCCATTTCTGCAAGACTGTAAAGCATGTTACAAATCATTTCTGGTACAAATGCTTTATATTTTTTAAAAAATAAAATCGTTAAATCCTGGATTGTCTGAAGCCCATCCAACTGTTGCCAAATAAACCAACCCACCTCACTTAAACGATAATAATGATGAAGCTCGGGGTCTTGCAACATCACTAGCATCTCTCCATCTTTAGTGCTGTGATGTTCCAAAATCCCTTCTTTTTTTATTGGATAAAAACGGTTTACCATAATGCCAATCATCGATTGTGCAAAAGTTTCGCTATTTTTAGCTAAGTGGTAAATTGTATCTCGCTCCAGACAAAATAATTTGCAACTTGTTAATGTTCGACCAGAAGCATTCCGCGGCGTATTCGTTAATAACGCAGCCTCTCCCAGTAATTTAGGAGATTCCAATATTGCAACTTGCCGTTCAACACCGTTTTCATCCTTAATAAATATTTCAATTTGGCCTGAATGAATTAAATAACAGCAATCGGCCTGGTCGCCTTTATTGAAGAGTATTGTTTTCGGTGGTAACGAAATATCTTTAATTAAATGTACAACGTTGTAAATCTCATCGTTATTTAGATAGATAAATGGAGAGGTTTGTTTGACGAAATTAATTTTTGCCATCAACTCAACGGTAGCTTTAATTTTTTCGTCGAAATCAGATCGTTCTTTGATAAAGCTACTAAAGCTTTCCACATCAAAACAAAGGGTTTTAGTTTCTGACAAAGCAATGGCACTGGCGGTACGCCGAGTATTAGGAGAAAAAATACCACGTTCATGAAGACCAATGGCATCACCACCCTCCAATACTGCTAAAATAATGTTTTCTTTTTTACCTTTAAAGAAAGTTTGTTTAGTAATTTCAACCTTACCCTCAGAAACCAGATAAAATTTGTCGACGAAGTCATCTTCTATAACAATAGTTTCACCCGCAATAAAATTTTTCTCTGTAGCCAATTGACTAAGAGCGAGCAAGTCTTCCTTTGAAAGATGAGAAAATAAGGGATATTGAACAATAACAGAGTATTTTGCCTCCAACCCCGTTTCATTGAAAAGTTCTGTGCTTTTGTTTTTGCCTTCGTTACTGTTCATTTTTTTTAAAGCAAAGGTTAACCAAAAACCAAAAATCGGGTTTTTGGCTAACCTTAAAATGGTTGTCTATTGGCTATAAAGACCAATCAAACCAACCGGCCCATTTTGATTTACGCCATAACCTTTCAAACTCATCCCATGAAGTATTTTGCCAATTTCGGCTTTGCCATTCAGGATCAACTTCAGACCAGTTAATTCCATATTTTTGGGCAGTTCCTTGAGGATCATTTTTCCATTCTTGCCAAAAGTCACGCGTAAATTTCATTTTCTGACTCATACAAATTACCCCTAATTTAATTATAAATAATTTAATGCCTCCATAAATACTTATGTAAGTATAGATGCAAAAAATCATTTACATATTAATTATAGCTAATAGAAAGAAGCAGTTTTTTTTTGGTAAACAGCTTGCAGATTGAAGCTAAGCAGGATGCACCCCATGTTCTATACTTAGATTAAATATATTTGCCACGACACAGTTTAGTTTCCAGTAATTAATTTGTATAAAATCAGCGACATACTATGAGAAAAAAAGTCATAAACGTACTTCGTCCTGTTAGACAGGAGTTTATTCTCCATCCAGAATTAAAATGGTATACCGATTCAGATCGCTATGCTCACAAAAGAGTTTTACGATTAAATCGTGGTATTTATATTATGGAGGATTGGTGGCGAAGTAAGCATGTGACCATAAAATATGACATTACTGATTACAACCAATATTATTTAAACGCAATTCCTCTGTTAGCATCATCTATTCAAGAATTTCATCACATCATCGCTCCACATCAAAAAATTGAATATCGTCACTTAGTTTTTGGTTTGGGAGCAACTCAGCTGCTACACGCAGCAATTTATGCCTATTGTGTTAGTCATGCACGGCATAACACATCTAATCGATTTATAAACGCACCACCGTTATATTTCACTCATCAAACACCAGGGTACCTGGATACCAAAGAAGTAATCGAATCTTTCAATGAGTTTAATGCTAAGTGGGTTAATTTTGAAAATCTTTCTAAAGTCGCTCCTGAAAATTTGGTTGAGATTATCACCAGTCCAAATAATCCGGATTCGAGATTGCTGAAGCGAGAAACAAATTCAAAGTATATTATTTCCGATAGAGTTAATTTATGGCCATTTTTTATGACTAATTCCAAAGATGAATTCTACAAAGAAACACTTGAGAATGACGAGGTGTCAATTTTTAGTCTGGCTAAAATATTTTCCTTTTCAGGAACTAGGGCAGGGTATGCCTTTGTTAAAGATCCTAAGGTTGCTGAATACATGAAATATTTTATTATGATCAGCACTCACGGCATTTCTGGTGACGGCCAGATTCGCTGCTTAATGGCGTTACGATTTTTACTAAATCAAAAATTAGTGAATGAATACGTAAAATGGATTACCGATCAATTTATTTCCCGCTGGCAGATTGTCAAGAACTTAGTACCTCACACTGAGATGGAATTATTAAATAACGAAGGGGCGGGGATATGGGTAAAGACACCCATTGAAGCAAGAAAATTTCTATACGACCAATATAAAATTCTAGGTACATACGGACCGGAATATGGTGTTGGCGACAACTATGCTCGACTCAATATGCAATGCACTGGCAATGAGTTCAAGGAATTTATTTACCGACTTAGTTAACGTTTATGATGTTTTTCATTCTTAATATGTCGACGTTCATCTTGACTACCCTTATTCTTGGGCTCGCTAAGTTTTTTGGTCTTAATTTTTTTAGATTGATGTTCCATAACTATCTCCTTTAAATTCTATATCCAAAATTATAGTCATAAACATATATACTTTATTTGAGTAAAAAAATAATAACTATTCTCTATAAGGAGATATCTATGCGTAAGGTCTTTATTTTATTAGCCCCAATCGCATTATTTGCAGCCCAACAATCTTATGCTAATAGCGGGGATGCATTTTCAGCCTCTTCGCCAGAATGTGAAAGCATTGCAAAAATCTGTTTAACGGCTGGCTACACCCGCGAAGGTGCTCAGGGCAAAGAATTTTGGCATGACTGTATGAAACCTATCCTTTTCGGAAAAACGGTTACTGGTGTCACTGTAGATGATAAAGTGGTGCGTACTTGTCGTGCATTTAAGATCAGCAACTTAAAAAATCAAATTGAAGAATTGAAAAAGCTTCAAAGTCACTAATTCTCATGGATAGATAATACCTAGGAGGAAACTCCTAGGTGTTATTTTTTTTAATTCTCAGATTTCCGTTCAATATCGGGGCGTAATTTAGGAAAGATCTTAAAGAGCCGCCGCTCAATTGGATCGATTGCTGTGAAGAGCAAAGGGTTTAATGCAATTGAAATTAATGCACCTGCTAAAATAAGCTCTTGTCCTTCTTTCGGCAATATCTGTAAATGGACTCCTTGCCCAGCTAAAATAAATGAAAACTCACCGATTTGGGCCAAACTGGCTGATACTGTTAAGGCCGTGTTCAATGGATAACGAAGCATAAGCACTAAAAGCGCAGCCGCCAGTGATTTTCCGAAAATGATAATGCAGACAACAATGAGCACTTGAATGGGCTGTGAAATAAAAATGTGGGGGTTAAACAACATACCCACCGAAACAAAAAACAAAACAGCAAAAGCATCTCTAAAAGGTAATGATTCTTCAGCCGCTCGTCGACTAAATTGAGATTCTCTAATAATCATTCCGGCAAAAAAGGCCCCCAGAGCCAGAGAAACATCAAACAATTTAGAAGCCCCAAATGCAATACTGACTGCCGCCGCAATTATGGCTAAGGTAAAAAGTTCTCGAGAACCGGTACGTGCGATTTGCCATAAAATTTTTGGCAATAACCATCGGCCGATGACTAACATGAAAGCAATAAAAGAAACTATTTTAACAACAGTAAATCCCAGAATGAGCCATAAATTCTTACCGGCACTAGAGCCGCTAAACCACTGCGCATAGAACGGTAGAAACACCAGTACTAAAACCATGGCAAGGTCTTCTACGATTAACCAGCCAATCGCTATTTTACCGTTAATAGATTGTAACAAATCGTGACTTTCTAGTGTTGTGATCAAGACCACAGTACTGGCTACTGATAACGCAAGTCCAAATACTAAAGCACTACCAATACTCCAACCCCAAATTTTAGCAACTAAAATTCCTAACAACGTTGCAACCACAATCTGAATCAGAGCCCCAGGTAAAGCTATTTTACGAGTGGCTAGTAATTCTTCTAAGGAAAAATGTAATCCAACGCCAAACATGAGCAGCATGACGCCAATTTCTGCAAACTCAGCAGCAATCTGAGTGTTAGCAACATAACCAGGCGTAAAAGGGCCTAGCAATATCCCTGCTATCAAATAGCCAACAATTGCTGGCAATCTAAGACGAATAGCAATAAACCCGAAAACGACAGCTAAGCCTAACGCTGACGCCAATGTTGTGATCAGAGGAAGGCTATGTGGCATCAAACATATTCCATTACTATTGAGTCTTAAAGTATATACGATATTCAGCTGCTAAAAAGAAATTTGCCAGCTAGCAGATAATAGAGATGAAATAAAAACTATAACGACTATAATTTCCTAGTTTACTTTCAGAGATGGTTGTTGTTTATGTTTCGAGTAAAAAGATTTCCAAACCCTGCGGATGCGAAAGAGCAAAAGGTGCCACTTGCCGCTTTACGGCAGCTTATTCGAGAAACAAAAATATTAAACAGGTCAATCCATCCAGACCAAATTACTTGGAATAACACCACCAATTTAAAACAGCGTTTAGAAGAGCTCAACAGCAAAGACTATATTTGTTGGATTGGACACGCTACGTTCTTAATGCAATTGAACAATAAACGTATTCTAATAGACCCTTTTTTTTCAGTCAGTGCAGGACCTTTGAAATGCCTCGGACCAAAACGATTTTTACCACCAGCATTAAAAATCGACGAATTGCCTAGTATAGATTATATCTATATAACACATAATCACTACGACCACTTAGATCGCCCATTTCTAAAAAGAATTGCTCAAACCAATAGCCCCAAAATTTTTGTCCCAGCTGGTTTATATAAAAAGATTCGTAAGTGGGGATTTAAGAATATTGTTGAAACGCATTGGCATCAAAGTTATGAAGAGCATGGGATTAAACTCACAGCTTTACCAGCTTATCATTATTCGCGCCGAAGTTTATTTGATTATAAAAAAACATGGTGGTGTAGTTACAGCATCGCCACTTCACAGTTAAAACTATTTCATTCAGGTGACACCGGCTATGGAAAAGTATTTAAAGAAATTGGCGAACAATATGGACCATTTGATTATGCCATGCTTGGCATCGGTGCTTACCAACCGCCTGAAATTATGAAAGCAGTTCATACTAATCCTGAAGAAGCCGCACAAATTGCAGCTGATATCAACGCTAAAATAATCTTGCCAATGCACTGGGGAAGTATAGTGTTAAGCCCAGAGCCACTAACAGAACCCATGACCAGATTAGCAGCAGCCATAAAAAAATTACCGCAAGCACATTCTATAAGTATTGGTTTAGAGAAAGTAGGTGATGTAGTAGCTTTATAAGTTTGTTAAAGAAGAACGAGGTTTATTCTTTATGGTAGACCAAGAGTTTGCATTGAACCTTGTGTTGCGCCCTTAAAAGTTAGAGAATTAAGCAGTTTCGAAGCAAGTAACTTGTCGAGAAGCCTAGTGTCCCAACTTTTTGTCGTATCCAGATATCTGACAAGAACTACATGCATGCTGTGTATATCAAGAGATGATAATTTTTCAGTTCTAATTTTTTTAAAAACACATAGTAGCTGTCGCAGAAATTCAGAGTTAGGCCGCGCCACAAAAAAACTTAAATTCATTTGAGCATTTAGTGAAATATCTGCGCACGAAATGAGTTGTTGTAGCATTGATCTAGTAAGAACTCGATCTTCAGTGGCAACTTCTTTTATTGCAAATAAGTGGCGTAATAAAATTAAATGTGTCTTTAACCGAGTAGGTACATTTTTTAATTCACATAAACTTTGAGCTTCTACTTCATTTCCGCGATACAAAGTTCGCAACCAAGTTGCATGAAAGGCATCCAACAATACAACATCTTTTTCTTCATAATTACCACTTAATAGTTTCTGAGTAGCTTCGTTTAGCAAAGATTCTAAAATTTCTCGCGGCTTAGGTGACATAGACTTGGGCGTATGATCTTCGGGTAATTTGCCATTATCGTCACGTACCCATAATTTAGCACAGAGATTGGCCTCTTCTCGTATTAAGTACCTTAAGCCATTTACTGATGCATCGAGAGTTGCAATGTGCAAAATATTTGTGCCATTCACATATCTTGAATTTTTAAGAGTCGGATAGGTCTTATTAACCCATTCTATTAGCTCGATCGATTGAGAGTATACTGCGCAGACCAACAAATCATGGCCCCTAGTCGTTCTAGAAAATGCCAAGTGGGGATATCTATTTAAAATCCACAGCAAAATGAATAAAATTAAATTCCAAGTAATCAGCTTTATATTTAAGGCTGGGAAGTTTCCTTAACGTCCAATCGATATTTTCGATATATCCTGTCATTGCGACATAATGTAATACTGTGCTATCAAAATTATCCTGTTTTGTCTCTAACTCTCGTACTCTTGCCAACAGCGTAATTGCCACTTTCGGCGAACAAAATGCATACAATTGCCATGGTTCCTGAAATGTTCTTTTAGTTGACGTAAACTTTTTAGTCCACATAACCAACTTGAGACAAGCACTATGCAATTGTTCAAACTCTGAAAAAAAAGGAGTATGTCCAAACGCCTCCACAAGCAAGCTTTGAGGTATATCAATTTCTTCAAATTTTGGAATCCAAGATTCTAAGCCAGTAGGAAACTGATCTTTTTGCAGCATAATTGATTATTCTCTGTTGTCTTTGAGGCTATAAAAACTAGATTTTAGCATTTTCTATTAAAAGAGTTAATTGTAAAGTCAGGAGAATAAAGGTTAGAGGGCGCACAATCGAAGACTCTGTAGTTAACCAAATCCCTTGCGCACTTTTTTTGGACAGTACTCAGAAGATTACAGCGGGAGAGGGCCAGGGTGAGGGTAAGTTTCTGAATTTTTTTCCAGGAAAAAGCGCCAAAGAATTGACCAGAGAGATTGATTCGAGCCATCCATGGCCCTCACCCCTGCGGTGTCCTCGCTTCGCTCGGTTCAAATTTTGCTTCCTGCAAAATTTATCGAACTTCCGATCACTTGGTTCGAAGCCGGGACATTCAAAATAAAATTAACTTTTAAAACAATGATATAAGATGTTTTAAACAAACTAAAACATTCACCCATTTACTATATTATGCTTATAAACTGTTTCAGTTTGTGACGTTTTTGCTACACTACAATCTCCGATGAGCAAAGTAATAAAATTAGTTTTTTATTTTTTTATCGGTGCTAGACAAGGAGCGAAAATGTCCTCAAAACCGCTTTCCAATTCTGAAGATGTCATTTACCAATCCAAAGCAGGCTCCTTAGTGCTAAAGGCTAAAATTAACCAGGAAACTATCTGGTTAACTCAGGATCAAATAGCAAAGCTTTTTGATGTTCAAAAAGCAGCTATATCAAAACATATAAAAAATATATTCGACACCGAGGAGTTGGATCGAAAGTCAACTGTTTCCAAAATGGAAACAGTTCGTAAAGAGGGCAAAAGGAAAGTCAAAAGGAATCTAGAGTATTACAATTTAGATCTTGTGCTTTCTGTTGGATACAGAGTTAGCTCTAGGAAAGCTACACATTTCCGTCAATGGGCAACTAAAACATTGAAAGACCATATTGTTAAAGGTTTTTCCATAAATATTCCACAAGCCAAAACAAATTATAAACATTTTATAAAAGCTGTAGAGGAGATTAAGGACTTATTACCCAGCCATAGCAGATTAGATCATGGCAACGTTCTTGATTTAGTTATCTTATTTTCAGAAACATGGTTATCACTGGATGCCTATGATAGAAATGAGTTTAAAACTCAAGTACTAACAAAAAAGAAATTGAAGCTAAAAGCGGAGGAGTTAAGTGATGCTTTGCGCAAATTCAAGCAAACCTTAATTGAGAGAGGAGAAGCCTCAGATCTGTTCGGCCAGGAGAGATTCAAAAAAGGAGTAGAAGGAATTGTAGGTAACGTAATGCAATCATTTGATAACCAAGATGTATATCCTAGCATTGAAGAAAAAGCAGCCAATCTTCTTTACCTGATAATAAAAAACCACCCATTTATTGACGGTAACAAGAGAAGTGGAGCCTATGCATTTATCTGGTTTTTGCAAGAAACAAATACTCTAGATATAACCAAAATATCTCCACAAGCACTAACAGCATTAACCTTACTCGTTGCTGAAAGTTCACCGGGTGATAAGGAAAAAATGGTGAGCTTAATTTGCTTAATTCTTTCCAGATAAGGTTTTAGATCCTTCTAATATTCTGGGAATTTTTTGTGGGCTTTGTGGTGAGATTCTTAACGCTTTTTCTTTTGGATGGCGCGCCCGGAGAGATTCGAACTCCCGACCACCTGGTTCGAAGCCAGATACTCTATCCAACTGAGCTACGGGCGCAGAGGAGGGAATTATACCTTAGTTTTTGGAAACGGCTATTGTTTTTAGATTTGAATGTGTTGCGATCGAAACTCTTCAAGAATTTCAGAATATAAGGAATTTGTAAGACTGTCGTAATCTGATTGGTTAGCTAATAAAGATAATTGCAAGTAAATGCCTGTGCTGTCTATTTTCTGCACCGACACAGAAGGGGAAGGATCTTGGATTACTGACGTGTGTTGACCCAGAATTGACAGTAGAATCTTTTTTACCGTCTCTACATCTTCATAAATAGAAACCTTAAGCGGTAGTTCCAAGCGGCGAGTAGGGTATTTCGAAAGATTAGTGATTTCAGATTTTATGAGTGTCTCATTTGGAATTCTTATTAAGGTATTTTGCGCCGTTAAAATTTTGACTGATAAGAGATCGACGGAGTTAATTATGCCGATTGTGTTACCGATTTTGATTTTATCGCCGATTTTATATGACTTTTCCATAATCAAGAAGGCGCCGCTGATGATATTGGAAATTGAGGTTTGTGAGGCGAAAGCGATGGCGGCGGTTAGAATGCCTGCTGAACCTAACAGCACGCTGAGCTTGAATCCGAGTTGTTGCAGTGCTGCCACAATAAATAAAGTCAGAGTAATAAAATAGATAGCCTTATGTAACAATGAGGTTTGTTGCAAAGGGAAGTACTTAGTGCTCACTTTCTTTACAGCACCACTTAGCATGCTGGCGGTGACTAGGCCAGCAATAAAAATGATCAAAGCTTTGACATAAGGTAGATATGTAACTTCCTGCAAGGAAAGTAATAAAGAGGAATCGTGCATGTTTGTTCTCTTAATGACTAAGCCTTGGAGATTTCTTCCCAGCTTTCTTCCAAGTATTGTCTTTTATCGGTGACGTCTTTCCATTCGTCAGCGTCGGGTGGGGCCTCTTTCTTGACAGTGATTGGAGGCCAATTTTTTGATAAATCAGCATTGAGTTGAATAAATTCTTTTTTCTCTTCTGGGACATCGTCATCGGCATAAATTGCGTCTACCGGGCACTCAGGAACGCACAGATTACAATCGATGCATTCATCTGGGTCGATCACCAGCATATTCGGTCCTTCGCGAAAACAATCAACAGGACAAACTTCTACGCAATCGGTATATTTGCATCGGATGCAATTATCGGTAACGACGAAAGTCATTTAAAACTCCTAGCTCAAACGAAAAATTTGATTATAGTTGAATGCGGATAAATTACTAGTGGTTTTCTTTTAAAATCAATATAATATATAACAAATTTTACCAAAATATGAGGTGTTCGTGGTTACTTCTGAGCAAATTAAACAGTGGCTGGAAACTGGATTATCCGGAGCACAAATTCAGGTTTCTGGGGATGGTCACCACTTTGAAGCAATCATTGTTTATGATGGCTTTGTGGACAAAACTATTATCCAACAGCATCGGATGGTGTATGATGCGCTCGGCGATAAAATGAAAGTTCAAATCCATGCGCTTTCAATGAAAACCTACACTCCTGCACAAGCACAACAAGCCAATATTTTTATTGAATGAGGTTATTATGTCAGTTCAAGATCGTATCAAACATCAATTAGAAGAAAACAAAGTTGTACTCTATATGAAGGGTAGTCCCACCTTTCCTCAATGCGGTTTTTCAGGAAAGGCTGTTCAAATCTTAAAACAATGTGGCGCCGATTACCTCGCCGTGAATATCTTAGAAGATGCGGAGATCAGGCAGGGCATTAAAGAATATGGTAATTGGCCAACCATTCCGCAGCTTTATATCAATGGTGAATTGATAGGCGGCAGCGACATCATGACCGAATTGTTTGGCACTGGTGAATTGAAAAAGCTACTAGCTAAATAGCGCTAAGAAAAGAACTCATCTTCCGGAATAGTATCGGCGATTGGCTTGTCTCTTAAGGCAAAAACACGCTGATACTTTTGCATCTCAGCTAATTGTGCTTCACTTTTGGGATGGGTCTTATTGAATCCATGCAGAAAAACATCAATCTCACTAATATAGTTTTTTGTTTTTTTGCGCAACATCTCTTAACCTTGTACTATGTTTATCTTATTGGATAGCTTACTTATTTTTATGAAAATGTAAAATGTTAAGAACTTTTGATGAAGAATATTATTTTGCCGACTCAGCCAAAACTAGAATTGAATGGATTTAAATATAAAGAGCTTTTTGAGGCAGAAGGCTTAGAAGCTCTGGATCAACAATATCTATCCTACCTGCACGAACAAGATCCTGCATTACAAGAAAGTTTAATTGCATATCGCCTCAATTTGCGCCCGTTTGCAGAAAAGGAAGTGGGCGCTATCCTCATCGAGTGCGCTCGCCATCTAGAAACTTTTATCGGTGATCTCTTTAACATTCAGGAAGCAGTTAAGACGGCCCAATTTGAAATCTTAGCTAACGATCCTATTTTCCTGTTTAAGCAATGGTATGTTCTGAGAGAAGCAAAGCGCAAACTCAGCAAAGTTGATGAGCTACCTGATTTTGCTGCACTTTCCACTTGGCTGTTTGATAGCTTGGCGGCAAACAATATTGAGCCTACCAAAGATACCGAGCTAGCTGTTGCAAAATTAGGCGAACGGCTACTAAAAGATGAAAAAAGCAATAAAAGTGAAATCGAGCAATTAGTAGCATGGTGTGTTCGCGCGCTCACAGACCCTCATGGACAAGAACTGACTAGGCATTGGGTGTCATTTCATCTCCCCAACAAAATTGACTATGCTCACCTTGTTCCTCTCGAAAAAGTACCCAATGATCCATTGGATCGCCTTGAAGGAATACCGGAGAATTTCAGACATCGCGATGGATTCAAATTAACTGATGATCGGATGACCCAGCGCGAAGCGTTAGGCGAAGTGCATTACTGCGTTTATTGTCACAAAACTGAAGGCGATTTCTGCTCCAAGGGGTTTCCTGTTAAAAAAGGTGACCCCGAACTTGGACTGAAGGAAAACCCACTTGGTGATGTTCTAACTGGTTGCCCGTTAGAAGAAAAAATCTCTGAAATGCACGTCTTAAAGCGAGATGGATATAATATCGGGTCACTTGCTATGGTGATGGTTGACAATCCTTTATGCCCCATTACAGGTCATCGTATTTGCAACGATTGCATGAAGGCCTGTATCTACCAAAAACAAGATCCGGTCAACATACCTCAAACTGAAACTCGAATCCTAACAGATGTACTCGACCTGCCTTGGGGTGTTGAAATTTACGACTTGCTGACTCGCTGGAATCCGCTACGAAATAAGCAGTGGCATGCCAAGCCCTACAATGGCCTCAAAGTATTAATTATGGGCATGGGACCTGCAGGGATGACCTTGGCCCATTATTTGACGATGGAAGGCTTCGCGGTGGTTGGGGCTGACGGCCTTAAAATCGAACCGCTACCAAGAGAGTATATTGATAATCCAATCTACAGCTATCAACAAATCAAAGAACACCTCGACGAGAGAATCTTGGCAGGCTTCGGCGGTGTTGCCGAGTACGGCATTACCGTTCGCTGGGACAAAAATTTCTTGAAACTAATTTATATTACCTTAGCTCGACGCCCAACATTTCAGGTCTTTGGTGGCATACGCTTTGGCGGGACTATAACAGTCGAAAATGCCTGGGAATTAGGCTTCGATCACATGGCGATTGCAGTGGGCGCAGGCCTGCCTAAGGAGCTTAATATTCCTGGGAGCTTAGCGCCTGGCATGCGGCAAGCAAATGATTTTTTGATGGCGCTACAGCTCACGGGTGCGGCAAAAAAAACTAGCTTAGCGAATCTACAAATTAGATTGCCAGCTGTTGTCATTGGTGGCGGCTTAACCGGTATTGATACTGCTACCGAAATTCAAGCTTACTATATTTCTCAGGTTGAAAAGACCCTTGAGCGCTACGAAACATTAGTCAAGGCTTATGGCAAAGACAAGGTTCTTGACCATTTCCGTGATTATAATGAGCTGATCTTAAAAGAATTTATTTCACATGGCTTAGAGGTTCGACAAGAACGAGAACAAGCGGTATTAGAAGGTCGCGAGCCTGACTTTATTAAACTTTTGCGCAGCTGGGGTGGCGTTACCATCGTTTACCGGCGTAAGCTTCAAGAGTCACCTGCTTACATAAGGAATCATGAAGAAGTTACCAAGGCAATGGAAGAAGGCATCTATTATGCGGAACAACTCGAACCTATTGCAGCCCGCCTTGATGCACACGGCCATGTTTCTGCGCTGATTTGCCACAAAAAATCTTCTGATCAACCTATTACCGAAGAATTGGTTATTCCAGCAAACTCTATCTTAGTTGCCACAGGCGCAAAGCCTAATATTGCTTATGAATTTGAGCATCGAGGCACGTTCCATCGCGAAGGAAGCGAATACCAAACTTACAATGAGCAAAGAGGGGAGTTAGAGGTCATTTTCTCAGAAGGGCATTGCAAGATTGAAGAATTTGGCGCATTTACCAGTTACAAACAAAATGGCTATCGTATTTCTTTCCTGGGTGATACTCACCCCGTTTTTCACGGTAGCGTGGTCAAAGCAATTGCCTCAGCTAAGCGTACTTATCCAAAAATTCTTGATCATCTAGGCGATCGCGTCAAAGCAATAGGCTCACTCAAAGAGTATCAGCAATTTGCTACTGAGATGGATTATTTATTTAAGCCAAAAATCTCTAAAATTACTCGAAAAGCAGCGAACATCATCGAACTTGAAGTTTTGGCACCCATGGCAAGTCGCAATTTTAAACCTGGACAGTTCTTTCGCGTACAAAACTTCGAAACATTTGCTCCCTTAGCAGCTCAAACACGGCTGCAGTCTGAAGGCGTCGCATTGATCGGTGCCAGTTTACAAAAAGATACCCTTAATTTTGTAGTGATAGAAAATGGCACTAGCACCAGAATATTTTCTACTTTCAAAGAAGGTGACTTCATTTCTGTGATGGGACCCACTGGAGTACGCACCAAAATCCCACAGAATCAAGAGAGTATGCTGATTATTGGAGGTCAGATGGCAAGCTCTCATGTACTTGCCATTGGTGAAGCCCTCAAAGCACAAAATAATAAAGTTATCTTTATCGGCTTATATGAAACCGCGGACGACATTATTTTCAAAGAGGAGCTCGAAGAAGCTACCGATGCTATATTCTGGCTAACACAACGAGGAAAACCTGCCAAGGCTAAAAGAGCCAGCGATAAAGCAATAACTGGCGAGTTCATTGCCGAGTGGCTGAAAATACAAAAAGAACAAACCAGCCCATTTCTACTAAAAAATATCAATAAAGTGCAAATAATTGGAACTAATAAATTAGTTCGATTAGTTCAATCTGCCCGCTATTCCAGCCTGAAGGAATTTATTGACCCCCAAACTACCTTTACAGCATCGATCTATGGCCCTATGCAATGCATGCTAAAAGGGGTATGCGCTCAATGTTTACAATGGCAAATCGATCCGGCAACTGGCAAACGAACCAAGGCAGTTTTTTCCTGCTCTTGGCAAGATCAACCTTTAGATATTGTAGATTTAGATAATTTGGATGAGAGATTAGAACAAAATCAAATGCAGGAAATCTTATCAGGGCTTTGGTTAGATTACTTAATACAGTATCATAACGTCGCACGCATTTAATTGTTTTTCTGTCATTCCCGCGTAGGCGGGAATCTATCTTAAGTGTTGCTGGAAGTATGGATTCCCGCCTACGCGGGAATGACAATAGCAACCATTACTTACATGAGGAATAACATGGATAGACCTAAACGACCCAGCTATCATGGACAGCAAACACAAACCGCAAACCCCAGATACCAGGGCGGCGGCCAACGCTATAAAGGGGGCCCTCGACCGCCAAGCAGCAATCTGCCGTACGATGTATATCAATCCGCGGGCCGACGATTATCGCGATTTACCAGCTTTCAATTATTCTACTTTTCCATTATTGGTGGCGCTTTCTTTACCGCCGGAACTTTGCTGGCAGTATTATTAACTTCTGAGATTGTTAACCCTGCCACTCAAGTTTTATTATCAGGACTTGGGCTCACTGTTGGCATGCTTTTCGTTATCTTAACCAATACCATTCTTTTTTCTGAAGGCAACATCTATGTGCCTGCTAATTTCAACCAACAAACGATTGCTCGTAGTTGTTTACAACTATTTCGTTTTTGGTTAATTGTTTGGATTGGAAATTTCATTGGCGCTTTTATTTTTAGTTATTTCGTTTATCTTTCACAAGAATATTCGCCAGCGTTACAACAAACTTTCAGTCTAATTATTTCCAATAAATTGGCTTACTCAAACGGTTCTATACGAGGAACCGCTGAGCTTATCATTTCAGGGATGCTGGCCAATTGGTTAGTCGTGATCGGTACTTTCTTTGCAATTGCTTCTCGCAATCTTATCAATCAATTTACAATTTTATTTTTGGTCTTTATTTTAATCATTGCGGCAAATTTCCAATATTTCCCTGCAAATCTTGGATATTTCCTGCTAGGAGCCTTCACGGGTAATACCAAGGGCCTTGCCGATGCAATTTTCTTGAACTTGATTCCAGTAAGCTTAGGAAATATTTTAGGGGCAAGTCTTTTAGCTTGTGGCACGCTTTTATTGTTGTCCAAAAGACGCAGTGACCGAAGCACAAGTTAGACGCTAACACTTTTCCACCCTCACCCTAATTGGGCGAGGGTGGCAAACAGAGAGAATTATGAAAGTCATAAACACACAAGCAGCAAAAGAGCTTTTCTTAAACGACGATGTCAATATTCTTGATATTCGCGATCTCGCTAGTTACGCCCATTCACATATTGATAAGGCGATTCATCTTAACCTTAATCAATTTCGAGAAACTGTGAATCAATTTGATAAGGAACAACCCGTATTAGTATATTGCTATCATGGCATCAGTAGTCTACAAGTCGCGCAAACACTGGAAAATCTAGACTTTCAGCATGTTTTTAGCTTAGAAGGAGGCTTTGCGGCCTGGTCTTAATATAGCCGCACCGTTTAGATTATGCATAACATCACTGAGGTTTCCGCTACGCCCCTAACGCCTGAACTTGAATTACATTATAAAAACCACATCAAGCAACAATTAAAAGCACAATCAGCTGTGATTATTGCTCATTATTATGTGCCTGAAGAAATCCAAGAATTGGCAGATGAAACCGGTGGCTTCGTTGGTGACTCATTAGAAATGGCAAAATTTGGACAACGGCATCCCGCGGAAAAATTGATCGTTTGCGGCGTTAAATTTATGGGTGAAAGCGCCAAGATCTTGAGCCCCGCTAAAACCGTCGTGATGCCAACATTGGATGCAACTTGCTCCTTAGACTTGGGGTGTCCAGCTGAAGAATTTCAAAAATTTTGTAAGGCACATCCTGACCGGGAAGTCGTCGTGTATGCTAATACCTCTGGCGCTGTCAAAGCTTTGTCAGACTGGGTAGTTACATCAAGCATTGCATTAGATATTGTTGGCTATCTACATGATCAAGGTAAAAAAATTCTCTGGGCACCTGACAAATTTTTAGGAAACTATATTCAAACCCAAACTCAAGCTGACATGATTTTATGGCAAAGCAGTTGTATCGTGCACGAAGAGTTCAAAGCGACAGAGCTCAAAAAATTAAAACACGTTTACCCCGAAGCAGCTATATTAGTGCACCCAGAATCACCACCAGCAATTATTGAACTTGCCGATGTCGTAGGCTCAACCTCGAAATTATTAAAAGCATCACAAGAACTTTCTAATGATCTTTTTATCGTCGCAACCGATCGCGGCATTTTCTATAAAATGCAGCAAGCTTCGCCCAATAAAAAATTCATCGAAGCACCAACAGGTGGTAATGGAGCAACTTGCCGTGCTTGCGCGCATTGTCCCTGGATGGCAATGAATGATTTAAAAAAACTTGCAGATTGTTTGAGTGATGAATGCACGAATCATATAGAGTTACCTGAGGATATTATTCTGAAAGCGCAGGTGCCGCTTATGAGGATGATAAATTTTAAACCCTCACCCTAACCCTCTCCCGCAAGCGGGAGAGGGAATAAAATAATCAATAAATTCCCTCTCCCCCAAAAGGGGGAGAGTAACTATGTTCAAT
>DJAM01000061.1 GCA_002429595.1 Coxiellaceae bacterium UBA6002 | reverse complement strand
ACAGCCTGTTGGACGTCGGCAAGCCTTTTTAGTCAGGTTCAGTGAGAGTTATGCTATAAACTATTAGCCCACAGTTATGGCTAACGACTTAACAATAAGTTATTTGATGTTGGCTATTACTTAGCAGGTGCGAGTTTCCAAGCATCCATTACTAAGAAATTTCATTTTGCTCGACAATGCTTTTTTGAAGTGGCAGGAAAGCTAACAGCTTCAGAAGCACACGTTAAAGTGGTTGATGTTCATGCCGATGCATCGAATATTGCGGTGCAAGGCTATTTCGATAGCCTCTTTAATCTGCATATAGTCGTCTCATTTGTTATTAACAAGCTATTCAAATGCTTACCATACTAATTTAATTTTGTATGATTTTAGCAAAATTGGGGTTATTTAATATCACAAGCAGCGCACCCTGCAATTCCCCAATTCTCTTTAACAGACTCTCTAATCACTATCTTGACATGATCTTTCGGAATGCCTAGTAGCGCTAAATTTTCAGTCAACACTCGATAAAAATCGCGCTTGGTGTCAAGCGATCGACCGGGAAAACAGTCAATACTAATAAAAGTGTAAAATTCGGGGTGACTACAGCTTGCTGGATACGCAAATCGATGTGGCTCGTGTACTAACAAACGAATATTGATATCCGTGGATGCATGAAAAACGTCTTCAAGGGTAGAGCGTACAGCGCTGATAATAGCTATTTCCTGCTCTTTAGTGTATTGATTTCGAACATCAATGACGACACTTGGCATAGCATTAAAAAATGTGTGAAACCAACCAGATAATAACTAAGATTCCAAGAGGAACTCCCAGCAGCCAGGCAAGAATGTATTTCCACATATCACAGTCCTCCAAGTTTCTTTTTAGTATAGCTGAATGATTTCGACGAGGTTTTTGGATTACTTACGGCAAGCAGATAAACTTTGTTATTTATAGCAAAATTAACTAGATTTTAGCTTTTTTAATTAAACAGAGGTTACCGCTTCAGTCGTGCATTAGAAGCAATAGCTGTTGCAACGTGATAGGTCTTGTAACGTTACCGATGTTGCGCGAGGCCTGTGGTGTGATCCTTGTGCTAAACGTTAGCACAAGGATCATGTCCAAAGTAATTTTTGTCGTGTCCAAAGTTTAACTCCACTCAAGCATATAAAAATAATAAAACGTTAATAATTCTGTTTTAATATAGTCAAAAATAATAAATTATAAAGGACATTTATGCATTCAGAGTTACAAGTTCTATTAACTAAATTTACTAGCGGTAAAGAAGTCAGTCACCAAGATTGGAAATTGTTTTTACAGATGCGCGTAAAACTGGGCGAACTAGCCGATCTAAATGCGCTTACCCTATTGCTTACACTTTCTGATCATCTGCAGTTCCTACCAGAGCAAGCACACCCCGATATTTACCTAATGCTACTTAGGCTGTCACCCGAACATTGTGAATTAATTAAAAAAGATTTGATTGCCACTTATTCGAGGCAATTCGATGAGCTCTATCAGGCTAATCCAAATCAACCTAAAACAATAAAACAGCTTAGTGCCTATATCACGAAAGTCATGCTCGCACATGAAACTCTGACCGTGCACCGCAGAAGTCTTTCTGCTGAAAAAGAATTATTTGTACGTTGTCTAAATCTGGCTAGCGAACAACTTACCAATGGTTATCTTGAATGCTGTTTAGGATGGATGCACTACTATGGAATTGGTACGAGGGTCAACGTCAGTTGTGCAATCATCTGTCTTACACAAGCAGTTGAGAAACAATGTGCTGTTGCATCATATTACTTAGCTATTAGCTTTGAAGAATCAAAGGAAGCCAAAAACGGTGACAGACGTGTTGATTGTTTATTAGCTGCCGCGAAGCGCGGTATTCCTGAAGCGCAATTTTTGTATGCAGAAAATCGTTATCGGCGTGGATTAAGATTGCGTAATGGTGACAGTGAGAAAGCTGAAAAGAAATTTCAAGAAGCCGTGAGTTACTGGGAACAAGCCGCCCATCAAGGTCACCCTGAAGCACAATCTAAACTTGGATCTTACTATGACAATATGCCTAGCGGCAAAAAAGATCAAAGCAAAGCGATCCACTGGTACATTCAAGCAGAACGGCAAGGAGAACTTGAAGCCATTAATCGTCTGGCATTTTTCTATGCGAATGGTCTTGGTGTCGTTCAAAGTGTAGATCACGCGATTGCACTTTATCGGCGAGCAATTGCGCAGGATGATGATAATGCCATTTTTAGCTTGATGAAGTTATATCTTACTACAGGTAAAAATGAGCAAAATGCGATCGAGTTATTCGAAGCATTAACTCGATATAATGGTCATGTTGCGGCAGAAGAAACTCTCAAACAACATGCAATAAAATCTAATAGTGGAGCGGCTTTGTTTGCAATAGGGGATTTATTTGAACGACGAAAAAATGTTGATCCAAAGGACATAATTTTTAAATACAGGCCAAATTATAGAGCTGACAAGAGAGCACAAGATGCATGGTCCGAAGATCAGATGCTGAGATGGTATAGGGAGGCCGCTGCAACAGGACACGCTAAAGCCAAAAATCGATTAGTTGCTTATTATCAAAAACAAAATCAAGCATTATTGGAATTTGCAGCTCAACAACAAAGTAATTTACCCTTAGCAAAAAACAAAGATAATTCTACTGATGATCACGATACTAGCACCCAAGGCGGTCAATTTTCAGGTGAATTATATCGCCAAAGCTCCGAACACCAGCAAAAATATAATAATGAGAATAACGATAAACTCTTAATACTTATAGAACGAATTTTTCCTGACGCAAGAAGTCGGCCAATCAGCATTTGTGATTTAGGATGTGGCCATGGCGTCCCCACCATTGATCTATTAAAGAAATTAATTGCAAATGACATCTGGGTAGATGAAATGGTCGGTTATGATCTCTCTACGAGTCAAATAGAGCAAGCAAACAAACTCAAAGAACAATATTTGCAGGAGCGGGCTACATTAACTCAAGGTCAATCTTCCAAAATCCACCCGCCAAAATTATATTTTTTACAACAGAATATTGAATCGCTACCAGATAAAGAACGGTTCGATGTTATGTTTAGCTGGTTTACACTGCATTGGATGGATGATATCGAAAAAGCGCGTGATAGTATTTTTCGAGCATTGAAACCAGGTGGCATCATAGTGTATTTGAACGCCTTAGAAAAACCGATGTTGTCTGCTTTAAGAGCTGCTCTCATGAAGACACCTAAGTGGTCTGCCAAATTTTTCGATTATCGATTAAAGCCTTTCATCACATGCAATAAAAGTCACGAGCAAGGCAAACAAGGTTATGAAGATATTTTCAGCGAAAAATTCCAAATGGAACCCATGTTTTCTACACGAGGCCTAGGTATTAGAATCTTCCAAACTGAAAAAGAATTCATGAATTTCCTAAAAAGTTGGATCCAAGAACTGCGCATAACAAGAGATGGCAAACCTGTTTTTAATGACGAAGATCAAAACGCTTATGTTAAAGACCTGGTCGAACTTCTAAAACAATCAAGATACGATGCTGCTGCCGATGTTAACTATCTCTTCGATGGCCGAATCGAATTCCACGAACATTATGTATTTTATGGTTGGCATAAACCGCAGCTGTCGAAACACCAGACAAATAGCTCTAATATGCATTTGGTTTTTGCTGAAAAAAAAGTAGCTATAGCTGATCAGGACCAAGCAGGTACAATTAAATTCACCCTTTAAGTTGGGTCAAAAAATCTATAATTAATATAGAAGCGACCATTAGAAGAATTAACGATAGAGGTGTGATATGAATAAAAAAAAGGCAACGTGGAAACCTTGCGAAAAACATGGCCTTCTTTCGATGAGAAGTAACCTACCAGACACGGTTTTTGCATTTCCAAAACTTAGAAAAGAGCCGCTGACCGATGCGCAACATGTTCGTAATGCTGTCGCCCGATTCGACCAAGTTACCGATGCAACTCAAAAAGAGCGAGCTTTAGCCTTTGCAAACATCGAGAAAGCTGCAGACTACTACAAAGTGGATCTTTCAGAAACCAACTGGCAGCAACTTGGTGTTCATCCCCAGCTGCATCGAAAAGAGGCTTCAAAAAAAGCAGTGCAAACCAAGCGTGAACGCGGTGAACTAAAAATGGCAGCAGCTAAGGCAGTTAAAACAAAGCGCGAACATGGCACTTTCAAAAAAGCTGCGAAAAAAGCGGCTGCTACCAGAAAAGGCGAGCGTAAGGCTGCTTAATTTTGGATCATTTACAAATGATGGCGTTGCGCCTGGTTTTTAAAACTTCTATTATAACGCTTAGAAGTTTCCTTCCATAAGTTTTCCAAGGCGTAGCCATTGACCACTGCAGAAATAAAAAATGCTAGTGGCGCAATGCCGTAAAAGACAAAATTGTAGTGATTAGAAATTTTTCTAAATAGATTTGGAATGTCTTTTGACGAGTCGAAAAATTCTAATGCCATTCCTGCGTAGGCACTTCCAGAAGCAATGGCGATAATCATAATAAAATAAGTAATGTAAGAAAATCTAAGTTTCCCCCTGCAAAGCGCATCATATATTTTCAAAACCGTAATTCGAGAGCCATTTGCAAAGAGAACCGCTCCTGGCAACCAAATAATAATTGCTATCAAATAGCTGATGTTTTCTATCGAAACGGAAGAGAACTTATTTAGATTTTCAAGCGCTAATTGGAGTCCATGCGTACTGGCCAGATAAGCAGTTAAGGTAACAAATAATGCACAAAGAACAGTAATGATTCCTAAGATAATTTTTATCGGCCTTCTTTTAATAGCGATCTTAATTGATTTCAAATTATTAGTTCGCTTAATGTCATTAAGATCATTAATGGCATTATTCATCGCGCTAAAGCCTATACCGATATTAACGACGACGACAGCACCACTTAAAAAGAGATTCGTCGTTAAAGATAATTGCGATGAATAGCCAATGAAACACAAAAACCCGGTTGACAGAGAGGCAATCGTGCAAATAATCGTTATTATGACATTGCGCGTTAGGTTAATGGTTCTTCTTTGTGCAAGTGAGTCATGTAGCGAATAAACCCCCAAAGCCATATTAGCGGATACCGCCGCAGGCACGAAGATACTAGCAATAAGTAATGATAATGTATTGTTGTTGAAGATAGAATGTGAAAAATCCTTTGCGTAGGGATAAGTCCCCAGAGATGCCATCATTGCGCCGATAAATATAAGAATATATTGGAATTTTCTACTCATTTGCTTCTCGCATGCGATAATTTATTATGAGAAATTCAATGATTATGGTCATAATATATAATTTCGGGGGATGCAGGGAGAGTCTATGCGTGATAGGTTCTGTAAGAAAAGTCTGAGTTTATCGTGTGGTATGCTCTTTGTGTCAATAACGTTCTTAGTATCAAAATCTTCTTCTGAAGAAACGTATTGCTGATACGAAAATGGTTGAACACCTAAGCAAGAACCAAATTCTTTAAATTCTTGATTCAAAAAATTCAAAAAAAACTTCTTTGTTGACAAAGTGATCGATTAAATAAAATCCTCCGTTGGTTATTTTTTTAGAAACATAGGCTTATGACTCTGGTGACTTGCGATTTCCTTGCAACTAATGGGTGTAGATAATAAAGGACGACCTGTCTCTTGTGTGTCTAAGTATCTTATCGTGAGTCTCAATAATACTAGCCTAAGCCTATTAACAAGAATAAAATAGCTCAAGTTGATTTAATGTAAGGACTATCTAGCATTGGAAAGCTTGGTTAGAATTGGCTCTCTCCTTTTAATTTGTATCAATCTATTTTTACCGGCCTCCGTTTTTGGCGGTAATCTTACCATTACCGGCGCGGGTGCTACTTTTCCTTATCCAATCTATACTCGTTGGGCCCAACTTTATCATCTGAAAACTGGCACCAAGGTAAATTATCAACCTATTGGATCAGGCGGGGGTATCAAACAAATCCAGGCGAAAACTGTGGATTTTGGTGCTTCTGATAAGCCTTTAACTGCATCCGAACTTAACACCAGTGGCTTGATCCAATTTCCAACGGTGATCGGCGCTATTGTACCGGTAGTGAATATTCCAACACTGCCATGTGGCGAATTAAAACTTTCAGGTGAAGTATTAGCCAATATCTATCTTGGTAACATCAAGAAATGGAATGATCCTGCGATTAAAGCACTCAATCCTAACCTCACAATTCCTGATCTGTATATCACTGTGGTACATCGGGTTGATGGTTCTGGAACGACTTATTTATTTACCAATTACTTATCAAAGGTCAGTGATCAATGGCGGAATAAAGTCGGTAATGATGCAGCGATAAACTGGCCAACAGGAATAGGCGGAAAGGGCAACGAAGGAGTGGCAGCCTATGTGCAACGAATTAAAGGCGCAATCGGTTACGTCGAGTTTGCCTATACAAAACAGAGTCAACTCTGTGTGGTGAAATTGCAAAATCAAGCGGGTAATTTTGTAGCGCCTTCAATTGATAGCTTTAAAGCAGCTGCATCCAATGCGAATTGGCAAAATACGCCTAAATTTGCTGTCACTTTAACTAATGAACCCGGTGAAAATAGCTGGCCGATTATTGGTGCCACCTTCATTCTAATGAATACGGTTCAAGTCAAGCCGGAACAAGGAAGAGCGGTTTTACAGTTTATCGACTGGTCTTATCATCACGGTCAAGCAGTTGCTTTGCAATTAGATTATATTCCTTTAGCAGATGATGCTGTAAAACTCATAGAAGATATGTGGACCCATCAGATTAAAGATGCAAATGGCAAAGCTCTTTGGCCCTAACTTTTGAAATATTTCATGGAAGAAGTGATACTTAAGTGACGATTAGCAAAAATCTAAAAAAGCAGTCTAGAATAGATTTTCTTTTTCAGTCTCTCACAGGTTTTTGCGCTATCATTATTTTGGTCATTTTTGTAAGTATTATTCTGTATTTGATTAAAGGCAGTTTGCCAACGTTACATGCATTTGGTTTTCAATTTTTGGTAACCAGTCATTGGAATCCAGTCACACAACAATTCGGAGCATTAGTCCCCGTCATTGGTACGCTTATTACTTCATTTTTGGCATTAATTATTGGGATCCCCATCAGTTTTGGTATTGCGATATTTTTAACTGAACTTACGCCTCTATGGTTACGCGAGCCCCTACGTATTGCGATAGAATTATTGGCAGGAATCCCGAGTATTATCTATGGCATGTGGGGCTTATTTATATTTGCGCCCAGCTTTGCCCAACATGTTCAACCCTGGCTAATAGAAAATCTTGGTAATCTTCCTATATTAGGAGTTTTATTCCAGGGCACACCCATGGGAATTGGCTTATTAACGGCGGGTATTATTTTAGGGATTATGGTAATTCCATTTATAACAGCTGTCATGCGTGATGTTTTTGAGCTAGTCCCTGACATGATTAAAGAATCCGCCTATGCTTTGGGGGCAACTAAATGGGAAGTGATTTGGAATGTTATTTTGCCCTATACGCGAGTAGGTGTTCTTGGCGGTATTATGTTAGGGTTGGGTCGAGCATTAGGTGAAACCATGGCAGTTGCATTTGTCATTGGCAATGCCAATGTACTGCCAACATCGTTACTCATGCCTGGTAATAGTATTACATCGGTGCTTGCAAATGAATTCACTGAGGCCACCGGTAAGCTTTACAGTTCTGCTCTCATTGAACTTGGTTTAATTTTACTAGTGATCACTTTTATAGTGTTAATTTGTTCTAAATTATTGTTACGTCATTTGACTAACCAAGCTACTCAAAAAAGTTGAGATGATATGCAAATACATTACCTAAAACGACGTATCATCAATTATCTCAGTTTAATATTGGCAACAGCCGCGATGATAGTTGGTCTGTTTTGGTTAGGGTGGATTTTAGTGACCGTGTTGAAGTTAGGTTCTGCGGGCATAAAGTTCAATACATTTTTTAAAATGACCCAACCGCCAGGCAACGTCGGCGGGTTGCTAAATGCAATTATTGGTAGTTCACTCATGGTTGCTCTAGCGACAATCTTAGGTGCACCACTTGGTTTACTCGCCGGAACCTATTTGGCAGAATTTGGACAACAAAGTCAGTTAGGCAAAATCGTACGTTTTATTAATGACATACTATTGAGTGCTCCCTCCATTATTATTGGATTATTTATCTATCAAATTTATGTCGTGCCAGTACAGCATTTTTCAGGGTGGGCAGGAGCATTGTCACTTGCGCTTATCGTTATTCCAGTTGTGGTTCGCACAACTGAAGATACTTTTACCTTAATTCCAAATACCTTGCGTGAAGCTGCGGCAGCTCTAGGTGCGCCCAGGTGGAAAATCATTATTTTTATTGTTTTAAGGGTTGCAAGAACAGGTGTTTTAACTGGTATATTATTAGCTTTAGCGCGTATTAGTGGCGAAACAGCACCATTATTATTTACAGCGCTCAATAATCAGTTTTGGAGCTTAAATCTCAATCAGCCTATGGCAAATTTGCCTTCTGTTATTTTTCAATATGCGATGAGTCCTTACCAAGATTGGCATCAGTTGGCTTGGACTGGCGCATTACTGATTACAGTGTGGGTATTAGGAATCAATATAGTTGTAAGGTTAATTTTTAAGCAAAAACCACCCTTACATTAACGATGAAAGAAATTAAGTTATGGATGAGCAACTCAAACAAAAAATTAGAATTCATGATCTAAATTTTTATTATGGTAAATTTCATGCACTCAAAAATATTAGTTTCAATGTTTATGAGCGAAAAGTCACCGCTTTTATAGGTCCATCAGGCTGCGGGAAATCGACACTATTAAGAACGTTAAATTGTATTTATCAGTTATATCCAGATCACTATGCTTTAGGAAAAATATTTTTAGATGGACAAAATATTCTGGATTCCCGTCAAGATTTAAATTTATTAAGAAGCAAAATCGGCATGGTATTTCAAAAGCCAACACCATTTCCCATGTCTATATATAACAATATCGCTTTTGGAGTGAAATTGTATGAAACACTTCCAAGCGATCAATTAGCAGCACGTGTTGAATGGGCTCTACAAAAAGCAGCATTATGGAATGAAGTTAAAGATAAACTCAGACAAGAAGGTCTCAGTCTTTCTATCGGCCAACAACAACGTTTATGTATTGCCCGTGCAATTGCAATTAAACCTGAAGTGATCTTATTAGATGAACCAACCTCTGCTTTAGATCCAATCGGTACCGCTCATATCGAGAATCTTATAAATGAACTAAGAGAAGAATATACGATCATTATCGTGACTCATAATATGCAGCAAGCCGCGCGTATCTCTGATTATACCGCTTATATGTACCTCGGCGAATTGATTGAATATGGCGATACCAAAATGATTTTCAGTGAGGCCAAAAAACAAGCCACACGAGATTATATTGCGGGTAAATTTGGTTAAGTCTCTGAGCATGACAAAACTCACTTTGGA